>NZ_JOMG01000001.1:300000-575369 GCF_000711225.1 Pelobacter seleniigenes DSM 18267 | reverse complement strand
CCCTCACCAGGGTACCAAACCTAATCAAACTCCGAATGCCGGGAACGTCTGTACGGGAGTCAGACTGCGGGTGATAAGGTCCGTAGTCAAAAGGGAAACAACCCAGATCGCCAGCTAAGGTCCCTAAATCTGTGCTAAGTGGGAAAGGTTGTGGGAATGCATAAACAACCAGGAGGTTGGCTTAGAAGCAGCCACCCTTTAAAGAAAGCGTAATAGCTCACTGGTCGAGTGGGCCTGCGCCGAAAATGTAACGGGGCTCAAGCACAGTACCGAAGCTGCGGATTTGTACTAAGTAACAAGTGGTAGGGGAGCATTGTAGCAACCGCTGAAGGTCGACCCGCGAGGACGGCTGGAGGAACTACAAGAGCTTATGCTGACATGAGTAGCGAAAATGTGGGTGAGAAACCCACACACCGTAAGCCCAAGGTTTCCTTTGTAAAGGTAATCTGCGAAGGGTTAGTCGGCCCCTAAGGCGAGGAGGGCGAAAGCCGTAGTCGATGGGAAACAGGTTAATATTCCTGTACCTCTTATAATTGCGATGGGGGGACGGAGAAGGGTAGGTCATCCGGGTGTTGGACGTCCCGGTTTAAGCGAGTAGGCGGGGAAAGTAGGCAAATCCGCTTTCCTATGAAACGTCGAGACGCGATGACGAGAGCTTTAAGCTCATAAAGTGATTGATCCCATGCTTCCAAGAAAAGCCTCTAAGCTTCAGATTATAAGAGACCGTACCGCAAACCGACTCAGGTGGGCGGGCAGATATGCCAAGGTGATTGAGATAACTCTGGTTAAGGAACTCGGCAAAATGACACCGTAACTTCGGGAGAAGGTGTGCCCTCCGTTAGGTGAGGGGATTTACTCCCTAAGCCGAAGGGGGTCGCAGAGAAATGGCGGTAGCGACTGTTTACTAAAAACACAGCACTCTGCAAACTCGTAAGAGGACGTATAGGGTGTGACGCCTGCCCGGTGCCGGAAGGTTAAGGGGATGTGTTAGCGCAAGCGAAGCATTGAACCGAAGCCCCGGTAAACGGCGGCCGTAACTATAACGGTCCTAAGGTAGCGAAATCCTTGTCGGGTAAGTTCCGACCTGCACGAATGGCGTAACGACTTCCGCACTGTCTCAACCAGGGACTCAGCGAAATTGAATTCTCGGTGAAGATGCCGAGTACCCGCGGCAAGACGGAAAGACCCCGTGAACCTTTACTATAGCGTTGGCAGTGATATTTCGGGACAGCATGTGTAGGATAGGTGGGAGACTTTGAAGCTGGCACGCCAGTGTCGGTGGAGTCGTCCTTGAAATACCACCCTTGTTTTTCTGGATATCTAACCTAGACCCGTGATCCGGGTCGGGGACACTGCCTGGTGGGTAGTTTGACTGGGGCGGTCGCCTCCCAAATTGTAACGGAGGCGCGCGAAGGTTCCCTCAGGCTGATTGGAAACCAGCCGAAGAGTGCAAAGGCATAAGGGAGCTTGACTGCAAGACAGACACGTCGAGCAGGTGCGAAAGCAGGTCTTAGTGATCCGGTGGTTCTGTATGGAAGGGCCATCGCTCAACGGATAAAAGGTACTCCGGGGATAACAGGCTTATCTCCCCCAAGAGTTCACATCGACGGGGAGGTTTGGCACCTCGATGTCGGCTCATCACATCCTGGGGCTGAAGTCGGTCCCAAGGGTTTGGCTGTTCGCCAATTAAAGTGGTACGCGAGCTGGGTTTAAAACGTCGTGAGACAGTTTGGTCCCTATCTGCCGTGGGCGTAGGAGATTTGAGAGGATCTGTTCCTAGTACGAGAGGACCGGAATGGACGAACCACTAGTGTTCCTGTTGTCACGCCAGTGGCATCGCAGGGTAGCTATGTTCGGAAAGGATAACCGCTGAAAGCATCTAAGCGGGAAGCCCACCTCAAGACGAGATCTCCCTGGGGGTTTGCCCCCCTGAAGGTCCGTTGGAGACGACAACGTTGATAGGCCGGATGTGTAAGCACAGTAATGTGTTCAGCTAACCGGTACTAATTGACCGTGAGGCTTGACCATAATAGTTTTTTATAGGGAAGGGGGAGTCCGCTCCCCCAACCCCCTTGAGTTCCCTGCTATCGTTCAGAATTCGAATCAGTCAATGCGATTGAAAACCAGTTATAAGGTTTTCGGTGGCTATAGCGTAGGGGGTACACCTGTTCTCATCCCGAACACAGAAGTTAAGTCCTACAGCGCCGATGATACTGCATGGGAGACTATGTGGGAAAGTAGGTCGCCGCCGAAATTATTTCACAACCCCGTCTTTACAAAAGACGGGGTTTTTTATGTTTAAAAATATAAAAATCAGTCAATGTAATTGAAAACCAGTTATAAGGTTTTCGGTGGCTATAGCGTAGGGGGTACACCTGTTCTCATCCCGAACACAGAAGTTAAGTCCTACAGCGCCGATGATACTGCATGGGAGACTATGTGGGAAAGTAGGTCGCCGCCGAAATTATTTCACAACCCCGTCTTTACAAAAGACGGGGTTTTTTATCGGTTTGGCAACGGATTCGTTGAGGGGCGCAAGTCTTTTGCCTGGTCAGCCGATGTCCTGCCGGTCTCAGCGTTAACCTCGTGGCTGGCTTTATTCCGGCTCGATTCCGTAAGATTTGATCTTTCTGTGCAGGTTTGAACGTTCCAGGCCGATTTCTTCCGCCGTCCTGGAAATATTCCAATTATTTTTGGTCAGTTTTTCCAACAAAAACTGCTTTTCGAATAATTCCTTGGCATCACGATAAGAATCGGGCAGTTCCTGGTTTTGGCCAAAGAGCAGCGGCTCCGTTTCACTCTGGGCCTCCGTCATTTCCCTGGGCAGGTCTGCCGTGTTGATTTCCTGACCCGGGGTCATAATAACCAAACGCTCAATGAGATTTTTCAGCTCTCTGACGTTCCCAGGCCAGTTATAGCTCATCAGGGCGTGCAGGGCTTCATTTGAGATAGATTTGATATCCCGGCTTTCCTTGCCGCAAAAATGCTGTAGAAAGTGAGAACATAATTTCGGGATATCTTCCTTCCTGAATCTTAAGGGGGGAACGACAAAGGGCAGGACATTCAGCCGGAAGTAAAGATCCTCGCGGAAATTTCCCAATTTTATTTCTTCCTGCAGATCCTTATTGGTTGCCGCAATCACCCGCACATCGACTTCGATGGTGCGATTACCTCCGACCCGCTCAAATTTATGTTCCTGCAGAATTCGCAAGATTTTGGCCTGGGTTTTTAGACTCATATCGCCGATCTCATCAAGAAACAGGGTCCCTCCATTGGCTATGTCGAATTTTCCCCGTCGTGCTGCCGTGGCCCCGGTAAAAGCGCCTTTTTCATGCCCGAACAATTCTGATTCGATGAGTTCTTCTGGGATGGCTGCGCAGTTGACTTCAACAAAAGTTCGATCGGCCCTTCTGGACTGCTGATGGATCGCCCTTGCGACCAGCTCTTTACCGGTGCCGTTTTCCCCGGTGATCAGGACCCAACCGGCACTGGGGGCGGCGATTTTGATCTGTTTCTTGAGCCTCAGAATCGGCTGACTGTCGCCGATCATCTGGTAGTCACGGTCAATCTTTTCTTTCAGCACTCTGTTTTCTGCAACCAATTGACCGATCTTCATACCGTTCTGAATGGACAATAGAACCTTTTCCAGGGAGAGCGGTTTTTCGATGAAATCGAAGGCTCCCAGCCGGGTGGCTTTGACTGCAGTTTCTATGGTGCCATGCCCACTCATCATGATAACCAGCTGATTGGGGCGTACCTGCTTGATCCGTTTCAATGTTTCCAGGCCATCGATTCCCGGCATCCAGATGTCCAGGAGAACAACATCAGGGTCTTCTGTCTGGATCTTGTCAAGGCACTCTTCTCCGGTAGCTGCAAAGGCGGTGCGAAAGCCCTCGTCGTTTAAAATCCCTTCCAGGCTTTGGCGTATGCTGTCTTCGTCATCGACAATAAGGATGTTTTTCATATCAATAGCCTTTCAAATACTTAATTCAAGCTGTCGTCGCCGGAAGCTCAATGATGAAAATAGAACCCTGGGGCTTGTTGTCCCTGACCCGGATATAGCCGTTATGATCGGCGATGATCGTAGACACGATAGCCAGTCCCAGTCCGGTCCCGGTTTTTTTTGTAGAAAAGTAGGGTTCGAACAGCCGGGCCTTGTCTTCAGCAGGGATACCGCAGCCGGTATCTGCAACAGACAGCGTAATGATCTGCAACTCCTGATTATAGTCTGATTCGAGTTTTATCGTTCCGGTGGTGGTGATGGCCGCAACCGCGTTTTCCAGCAGATTGATAAGGACTCTTTTGATCTGTTCCCGGTCGAACCTTGTTACCGGCAGGTTGGGGTCGATAGAGCGCTGAAAATCAATATTCTTATGTGCCTGCTTGTAGAGGCTGAGGCACTCGTCAATAACGTCATTCAGGTTGTTCTCTGTTGGTTTGGTGGCCGGCATACGGGCGAAGCTGGAAAACTCATTGACCAGATTTTTCAGCTCATCAACTTGATTGCTGATCATTCTGGTACATTCGTCGAAAACATGGTCATCCTCATCAAAACGATCGAGATACCGTCGTCTCAGCCGTTGAGCGGAAAGTTGAATCGGGGTGAGCGGGTTCTTGATTTCATGGGCAATTCTCCTGGCCACTTCCCGCCATGCCGCCATTCTTTGGGCTTTGTATAGCTGGGTTAAATCGTCAAAAACAACAACTGTTCCCAGAAAATGATTGTGGTTATCACGCAGGGTTGTGAGATTGACCATCAGTGTGTATTTATCGTTACCAATGGGAATGGTCATCTGCTGGCGAACGGTCCCCTTTTCCGAATAAAACAACTCCTTGAGCAATTCCATGATTTTCGGCAGATAGGTTTCCGGAATGACTTCCCGGAAATCTTTGCCGAGAACCTCGTCCGCTTTGAAGTGGAGAAGGTCTTCGGCCGATTTGTTGATGGTCGTCAGGCGCCCGGTCCGATCGATGGAGATAACCCCTGCGGTCACATTGGCAAGGACGATCTCCATGTAATTGCGCCGACTGTCCAATTCCAGGTTGGAGGTTTGCAGTTCAAGGTTGGCCGAATTGATTTCCTGTCGCCCCTGACGCAGGTCCGCGGTCATCTTGTTGAAGGCTTTGACCAGTGTCCCGATCTCATCGGTACTGCGGGTTTCCAATTGGATATCCAGGTCCCCGGCAGCGACCCGGGTTGTTGCGGACGCGAGCTCCTGGATGGGAACTGTAATGCCTCTGGCCAGGTGAAAGCCGAACCAGGTTGCCAGGAAGATAATGATCAGGGAAATAAGTAACAGGACGATGACATAGCTCTTCTGGATCTGTCCTTTTATGGACTTGGTCAGTTTGTACTGGTCGACCGAAGAGGCAATCTCCTTCATTTTATTGATCAGGGAGTAGGGCACGTAGTAATTCACCACCACGACCCCGACGATGTCTTTTGCGTTCCAGTTCGACTGGACCGGAACGATGCCGCGGATCAGGTCCGCTTCACCGACCGGAGTAATCTGCGAAAAGCGAATCCCCTGCAGCCCTTCACGCACTGGATCTGAGGTTGCCGGGGTGATTTCAATAATCGGCAGTTTGGGATTGGCGACCCTGACCAACTCTTCGTGGGTGGCAGAAAAAACCTCAACAATACCCAGGTTGTACTCTTCCTGCTTCTCTTTTATCAGTTGTCTTAGCTGAGGCAGGTTTTCCTCATTGAGGAGCTTTCCTTCCTTGATTCGACTGCTCAACTGATCCGCGTAATAAAGGGCGTTGGTTTCTGAGTTGCGATAATAGGTTTGAGCGACATCCAGGGATTCATCCAGAGCCTTTTCAACCTGATTATTAAACCAGTTGTCGATGCTGCTACTGATGAAACCTGCGGATACAAAAAACAGCAGCATCGTCGGCACCAGCGACAGGGCGATAAACGCTCCGACCAGCTTGCTGCGCAGTTTTGAACCAGGGACGCCGCGTCTTCTCTCCAGCAATAATTTGAACAGGTTTCGAAAGATCAGAAACAAAAACAGCAGGACCAGAAGGATGTTGAGATTGATGACCGCAAGGGCAATGATACTGTTGCTGATCGGCAGCTGGGAGGTTAATTCGTATAAATGTCCCTCCAATTGCGGAAAGACAATGAGCAGAAAGGCTGCAAAAAGAATAAGTGCCCACTCCCGTTTTTTACGCCGGGCTGAATTCTGATTATTCGAATGATCTTTAACCATGATGGCCTATTCGCGGTATGTGGTGTTTTTCAAGCAGGGATGATTCTAGTGAAAGCGCTACAACAAAACAAGTGTGACCGCGCAAAACCTGGACGGAAGAAAAAAAAAGCAGCCGTCACGGCTGCTTTTTTCAATCTGTCTATAACTGGGCTCAAGCTTTATGCCAAGCCAGGTCGATGGCAAATGATTTTGAGTTAAAGCGCTGAGCTTCTTGCAGGGCCTGTTCATTGAACTCAACATAGGTCCAGTGGTCAGGGTTTTCCTTGATTTTCCTGACCATCTTCGCATTCAGGTCATGACCGGCTTTAAAGGCTCGGATATGGCCGAGCAGCGGAGCGCCGAGCAGGCTGAAATCACCGAAGGAATCGAGAACCTTGTGGCGAACAAACTCATTCTGGAACCGTAAACCTTCCGGATTCATGACTCCGTTGTCATCGATGACCACGGCATTTTCAAGGGAGCCACCACGGGCGAGCCCGTTTGCCTTCAAATATTCAACTTCATGAAGAAAGCCGAAGGTCCTTGCCGAGGCTACCTCTTTGCAGAAGTTTTCGGTCGTGAATTTCATGCTGTAATGCTGCACGGAGATCGCCGGGTGATCAAAGGCGATATCAAAGGAAATCCGGAAAAAGCGGGAGGGGATGATGCTGATCCGCTTTTCGCCTTCGATGATCTCCAGAGGCTTACGAATGGCGATAAATTTCCGGCTGCTGTGCAGGGTTCTGACCCCGGCCTGCTGAATCTCTCTGATAAACGGAGCGGCACTACCATCAAGAACCGGAACTTCCGGACCATTGATATCGATATGCAGGTTGTCGATTCCCAGGGCTGCCAGGGCTGCCATAAAATGCTCGATAGTCGAAACGCTGACCCCGTCGCGGCCGATGACAGTGGCCAGGCGGGTATCAACGACATTTTCAGCGCAAGCCTTTATGTCTATGACTCTTTCACTATCGAGGCGATGAAAAATGATCCCGGTATTTTCCGTTGCCGGACGAAGTTTCATATCTATCCTGGCCCCGGAATGCAGGCCGATACCGGAAATCGTTGTTGTCTTGTCGATGGTTTTTTGAAGAATCATTGGTTGTTCCAATCTGCTTAGATATAGGCTGTTTAATTATTCAGGATTCTTTATATGCAAAACCCTTGCCACTTATGGATGGACTTTATCTTGCTGAAATTGCATGGATTTTAAATTGAAGGGAAAAAGAGGCCGCGGCAAAGTGTTGCGGGAGCTACACGGGGGGAGAAGTTGGTTGTGCCGGTGTCAACACAGTCGCCATTTTTGCCGCGGTGTGACGGTCACTCTCCGGCTAAAGCCTGCCGGAGCGCAGGATGGCGATGGCCAGACCGAAACCAAGCACGCCGGCCACCGAATACCCGACCAGACCCAGAATTGGAAATCCGAACAGCATCGGCCCCTTGTCAATTTGCATGATCAGGGAAGAGCCGATGATCAGGGCGGCAATAACCAGACTGAAGGATATCCTGTTGCTGGATTTGTCCAGATCATTGATCAGGCTTTCCAGGCCACGATGTTCAAGATCGATCTTGAACTTGTTGCGATTAACCCGGTTGATGAATTCCTTGAGGTCCCTCGGCAGGCTCTTTCCCAGGGCATGATAGGACTGCACAGTTTTAAGCATGTCCTTGGCCAGGTGGGTAGGCGAAAGGCGTTCCTTGACGATGTCTTCGGCAAAAGGTTTCAAACGTTCGACCATGTTGAAATCCGGATCAAGCTGCCGGCCGAGGCCTTCCATTGCAATCAGGGCTCTGGATAAGAGCATCAGATTGGAGGGGAACTTGATCTGATATTCAGTGAGGATGTCAATGAAGTCTATCAGCAGCTTGCCGACCTTGAGATCCTCGAGGAGAATATCGTAATAATCATCGATGAATTCGGTCAGATCACGTTTGAGATTTTTCAGATTTTGTTCGTCGTGCAGATCCCCTGAGTAGATCAGCTGGGAGATGATGTGATCGACGTCACGGTCGAGAATTGACAGCAGCAGTTCGGTCAGTTGCAATTTCGTGTCATCGTCCAGCCTTCCGACCATGCCGAAGTCGAGAATGCCGATGACATTGTCTGGCAGCACCTTCAGGTTTCCGGGGTGGGGGTCGGCGTGAAACAGGCCGAAGCCAAAGACCTGCTTCAGAAAATTGTCCGCCCCCCGGTGGGCAATCAGCTGAGGGTCGTACCCCTGGTCCTGGAGAGTTTTCCGATCGGAAATCTTGACGCCATCAAGGTATTCAAGGGTCAGCACCGTCTTCCCGCTGTAATCCCAGTACACTTGCGGAATCCGGACACTGCGGTCGTCGGCAAAATTGGCAGCGAACCGGTCTGTCGTGCGCCCTTCGCTGGTGAAATCGAGTTCACGATTGATGGTCCGGCGAAACTCCTTGACCAGCCCGATGGGGTCATAGAGGTCTCCGCCCGGGAGGTGTTTTTCGATCAGATAGGCCAGCCCCATCATAATATCCATATCGGTCTCAATGACCGCTTCGATACCGGGACGGCGGATTTTACAGACAATCTCTTCTGCGCTGCGCAAGGTGCCGCGATGGACCTGGGCGATGCTGGCCGTAGCCAATGGGACCGGGTCAAACTTCAGGAACAGTTCCTCAACCGGATAACCGAGTTCGCGGTGAATCTGCTCAGCAATCTGTTCAGTCGGCACTGCCGGGATGTGGTCCTGCAGTTTCTCTAATTCTTCGATGATACCCGGGGGCAGAAGGTCCGGCCGGGTTGAAAGGAGTTGCCCCAGTTTGATGAAGGTCGGTCCAAGTTCTTCCAGGGCCAGGCGAAAACGCGCACCCTGGGTTAGCCTTTGCAGGTCCCTGGATGCCGTTCCCAGGGACACAATGCGCTTTCCCAGCTGCAGATAATAGTCGATGTTAAGCTGCTCAATGACATGGCCGAAGCCATACTTGATCAGTATGCCCAGAACCTGCTTATAGCGCTTGAGCGAGCGGATATTCCTGTTGATCCGATGAAATGGCGTCATAGGCCCGAGTTATTCTTATTCCTGCGTCTGGGCTTTGAGTTGTTTTTCCAGTTGCTCGACCTTTTTCTTGAGCTTGGTAAACTCCTCCGTTGTCACAATTCCGATTCTTTCGCAGGCTTTTTTTACTTCAACCTGGGCCATCTCTTCGAGCTTGCTTTGATTCTCCTTGACCACAGTCTGCATCTTGTCCAGTAATTTTTTCCCCTCCTCTTCGGACAGGTTCAGGCGCTCTTTCAGTTCGTCGATCAACTCTTCCGCTTTTTTCTGGGTCAGGGCCAAGGTTCCGATTCCGGTCAGCAGCGTTTTCTCGATAATTTCCAGCATGGCGGTCTCCTCTGTCAGCGGTTGTCCAAAGTATTCAAAAAACAAAAATGACTTCGCGAGCAACAGAAAGGTTTGTTTGAAACTGCATAAATAAAGAATTTCACTAGATTATAACAGTTTCTCAACAGCCTTCAATGGTGTCCTTCCGGCGTGGGGAAAATATCTTTTCAGTGTTTGCGGTTGCGGGGAAGGTAGCGGTCTCTTTCCGAATAGATGCAGCCACAATATTGCTGCCGGTACAGCCCCATTTCTTTGGATATCTTGATCCCCTCGTTCCAGCCGACCCGATAGTCATCATAATGGAAGGTGAGATTGAATTCATCCGCCAGTTTGTGACCATAGGCGACAATGTCATCATGACGTTGGTAGCGCGAATAGAGGAGGGTCGTAGTGAAGCCATCCTGATTCTGGCGCTGCGCTTCCCGGGCCGTAGCCAGCAAGCGGGACCGATAGCAGTATTCGCAGCGAGAGGCCGGGTCCTGGGCGACATTGGCCAGGAATTCGTCCAGGCGATACTCTTCATCATAAATTACTGGAAGATCGACGCGTTGAGAATAGTCCTTCGCCGTGGCCAGACGTTTACTGAATTCCTGATACGGGTGGATATTGGGATTGAAAAAGAATCCGGTGACCTCATGCTGCTGTTCGCGCAGGATTTTGACCGGATAAATTGCGCAGTTTCCGCAGCAAATATGAAGTAAAATCCGCATGGATTGTCTCCCGAAACAAGGGGTGGTCCGTTTTGATTCACGATGGGCATTGAGATCTGTTGACCTGCGAACTGCCCGTGTAAAAGCCGCCTTTAGTTTTTAAACCAGGTCGGGGCGGGGAGGTGCATTTTTTGCCAGAGCTTTTTGATCAGTTTGCGGGCCAGCAGTGATTCTTCGATTCTGCTGTAACAGAGCTGAGAAAGAACCTTATACAGCCCTTTCAGGTCCTTTTTATAATAACTCAGCAACCTGGTCAATTGATGTCTGTCCTGCGGCAATTCAACTTCGTCCTTGCCGATTTCGGCACAGATCAATAATGCCTGCTCCAACTCTTCACCGTACCCTTCTACAACCCGGCCACTGGCATCCTCCAAGATGAACTGGCCGAGCAACCGGTCTTTAACCGTCAGCGGTGGAGTAAAGGAATAGCGCTGCAATTCCGGCTTTTCGAGAAAATAAAGATACTGCTCCGGAAAATTGGGGATACCGTGAACAACCAGTTGTTCATAGATCGTATCGTGCAGATCTGCCAAGATCATGGCATCCGTCGCGGCTGAGGGGGAGGCGTGGATTTTTTGCGGCAAGGCAATTTCAGCCACGGCCGGGCACGAAAAAAGTTCAGCCAGGAGTCGATCGGCAGAGGCCTGTTTCCCGCCCCGCGAATGCATCTTGGCCAGGGTTTCCAGTTCCTTGAGTTGCAAGGCATCCGGACTGGGAATATCCCGACATTCAGACTGAACTATCCCCAGGCTTTTTTTAGTAGATTTTTTCCGTAAACAGAGGACTTCAGTGAATAACCGATACAATTTACTGCGATTATAGATGTCCCAGCCCGGTAGCCGTTCGGTTGTTTCGTCTTCCGCCACCCAAGGCAATTCGTTGCCCAGCAGGTTGAAAATATCCGCTGGCAGGGCGAGGCTCAACAGGATTCGGCTCCTTAATTGCGGTGGATCGCCGGGATCTGCAACAACGCGAGTTTCTTCGGGAAGAATAATCTCAAAAGATTCATCACTGCCCGCAGCTTTGCGCAGATTCAACAGGATATTTGTCTCATCCAGCTTTTCAATCCGTATAAACTGAAAATGTTCCGCCAGAATGCTCCAGATCACATCATCCGCCGGTGTTTTTAGGCAGACTGCGGGAATTTCCAGCTCAAGTTCCCCGTGGGGCGGACAGATTCCCAGCAGATGGATAAACTCCCACATCCAGTGTGCTTGCCCGGTGTTCAGTTTAAAGCGTCGGCTAGGCCATGATTTGCGTAAGGCAATAATATGTTCGTGCCGCTGCGGACCGGTAATCGGGCTGTTATTGAGCAGGCGTGCGTAAATTTTCTCGTTGGCCAACAAGGTGCTGTTAAGATGCAGTAACTGTCCGCAAATCAGTCTTGGTCCTACCCCTCCCCGGAGTTTCGCCAGCATGGCCTGGGCCGCCAGCAGGACCGGCGAATCCGACAGGACCAGTTGTGCGGTGGTGACGATGGGCGGCAGCGCCGGATAGATGTAGACTGCGGCTGGCGGAAGCTTGCTCAGGTCGCCGTACCATCCTTTAATCAGCTCATGGAGACTGGTTTCCGCCCGTTGCAGAGGCTGTTGCCAGGACAGCTGGCCGAGGCGCAGCAACAGGTGATGAAAGGCAACCGCTGATTCCAGTGGCAGCGCCGGTTCTTCCGGCAGGATTTTGCAGGTAAATGCCTCTTGCAGAGGTGCGGACAGTAGCGCCAGGGCACTGTTGACCGACTGTTCCAGATTCTCTGGGTGAATGGCTTCCGGCAAGCGGCTGAACAACAGGGCACTGAGTATTTTCAGCAGCAGCAGCCGGTTTGCTTCCCGGGCGTGCTCATCAAGATTGTTGAGCTGCCCATCCGTTTCAGAGCGCAGGCGGCGGTATTCCTGGAGCAGCGGCCCAGCTGTCTGCTGCATGGTGATCAGAAAAAGATTGTTGAAGTAATATGGCGACAATTCCTGGGCCGGAATAGCCCCCAGCACTGCGAGTAATTTAAGGGCGTCGAGCAGCTCTTCAAGCAGATAGCGAAAGGTGTCTGGTTGATCTGGAGCCTGCAAAGGCAGCTTGCGCTCTTCTTTGATACTGTCACCGACAATTTGCCAGATTCGTACCTGGCTTGCTTCCCAGGTCACGAAATGCCGCAAGCCGAGGGCGAGGGCGCAACTGCGACCGCGTTCCAGCTCCGCTTGCAGGTCTCCTGCCGGAACCAGGAGAATTCCTCCCGCCATCAGGCTCTGGCGGTTGATCCAGAAGACTAGCGGCGGCTCGACAATTCCCTGGTTCGTGGCGATCTGCGGGTAGGTCTCAACGCGCCGGAATGGCGTCCGGCCGAATTCGATGATAGCTTCCGTCCAGACGGCAAGCTGTTCGGCAAATTGTCGTAAATGTTCAGGCATGTAAGATCGTCTTATAAGAGTCAGCCGAAAAGAGGTCCGTTGGCTTTACCAGAGTCAGCAGGCGTTCGCTGAAAGTGTTTAAAACAGGTTTCCGTCGCCACGCGGCCGCGCGGGGTTCGGTTCAGGAATCCCTGCTGAATGAGATAGGGCTCGATGACATCTTCAATCGTGTCTCGTTCCTCGCCGATGGCTGCCGCCAGGGTATCCAGACCAACCGGGCCGCCGCCAAACTTGTCGATGAGGGACAACAGCAGCAGCCGGTCCATGAAATCCAGCCCCTGATTGTCGACTTCCAGGCGCTGCAGCGAATGATCGGCTAACTCGCGGGTGATGGTCCCGTCCCCTTCGATCTCGGCAAAATCCCGGACTCGGCGCAACAGGCGGTTGACAATTCGTGGCGTGCCCCGGCTGCGGCGGGCGATTTCCCGTGCTCCGGCATCATCGATATGAATCCGCAGGATGCCGGCACTGCGTTTGACAATAGTGGTCAATTCATCGTGGGAGTAAAATTCCAGGCGGCTGATAACCCCGAAACGGTCGCGCAACGGGGAGGACAGCAGTCCGGCTCGGGTGGTGGCCCCAACCAAGGTGAATCTGGGAATGTCCAGCTTGATGGTCCGGGCGGATGGCCCCTGGCCGATCATAATATCGAGCTGATAATCCTCCATCGCCGGGTACAGAATTTCCTCGACGACCGGCGACAAGCGATGGATTTCATCGATGAACAGGACATCGCCTTCTTCAAGGTTGGTCAACACTGCGGCCAGATCGCCGGTCTTTTCAATAACCGGACCGGAGGTACTTTTGATATTGACCCCCATTTCCAGGGCGATGATGTTGGCGAGGGTGGTTTTCCCCAGTCCCGGCGGGCCGAAGAATAGGACATGGTCCAGGGCTTCGTTGCGTCTGCGGGCGGCATCGATAAAGACCTGCAGGTTCTTTTTTGCCTTGCTCTGACCGATATATTCCTGCAACGATTTCGGGCGCAGACCGGCTTCATAGCGGTCTTCTTCCGGTTGGCTGTCTGGAGTTATCAGGCGATCAGTCATACTGGCTCCACGGCATTACTTCAGCAAAATCTGCAAAGCAGCCTTGAGAATATCTTCAATAGGGGTATCCGCCGGAAAATTCAGGTTGTTCAGCGCGCGTTTGGCCAGGGTTTCTTTGTAGCCGAGGTTGACCAGGGCCGAGAGGGCATCCTGTTGGATATCCGTATTGCCCCGGGGCGGACTTTGCTGCGGGGCGATTGATGCAGAAATCGCGTATGCCGTGGCTTTGTCCTGCAGCTCAAGAACCAGGCGTTCCGCACTTTTTTTGCCGATTCCGGGAATCGCCGTCAGCTTGGGAATGTCCCCGCTGCTCAGGGCCATGGCCAGATCTTCGGTTGGAATATGGGAAAGGATGGTGATGGCCAGTCTGGGGCCGACTCCGGAGACCGAAATAAGCAGGGCAAAGAGATCTTTTTCCGCCCCGCTGGCAAAGCCGAACAGATTGATTGCATCCTCTTTAACATGGGTATGGACCTGCAGACTGACCTTGCCGCTCTCGGGAAGAGCGTAAAAGGTCGACAGCGGAATCTGCAGGCGATAGCCTACCCCACCGACATCGATAATAATCTGTTCGGGGCTTCGGTAAGCCAGAGAGCCGGTCAGTAGTGCAATCATTTTATTACATCCTGTCAGAATGATTTTCCGTTTTGCAGTCTGCCGCTGAGCTGCCGGCTGTGGGCATGACAGATGGCGACAGCCAGAGCATCGGCGGCATCCTCCTGGGCGATTTCGGGCAGGTTCAGCAATGTTCTGGTCATCTGCTGAACCTGATTCTTCCCAGCCCGGCCATAGCCGACCACAGCACTTTTAACCTGCAGGGCCGAGTATTCGAAGACCGGTAACCCGGCATTGATCCCGGCCAACAACGCAACCCCGCGAGCGTGCCCCAGTTTAAGGGCGGAGGCTGGGTTGCGCGCCATGAACACCTGTTCGACCGCAACGGCCTCGGGCTGATATTTGGAAATCAGTGCGCACAGCTCTTGGTAAATTCGTTGCAACCGCAGGGCCAGGGCATCCTGACTTTTGGTGAAGATCGCCCCGTTATCCAGGTGCAGCAAGCGGTTGCCCTGCTGTTCGATAAAACCGTAACCGGTCGCTTTACTGCCCGGATCAATGCCTAAAATACGCATAGCCCAGGCGGTCAGCCCATGATCCTTTCCATCTCTTCATCAGAGATGTCAAAATTGGCATAAACATTCTGGACATCATCGTTATCTTCCAGAACATCAATCATTTTCATGAGTGATTCAGCCTGCTTGCCTTCAACCGGGTTCATGTTTTGCGGGATCATGGTCACTTCCGCAGATTCAAATTTAAACCCCTGCTGCTCAAGGGTGTTGCGGACATTTTCAAATTCAGCGGGATCGGTGATGACTTCGATGACGCCATCCTCTTCTCTGACATCTTCTGCGCCAGCTTCAAGAGCGGCTTCGAAAATGGTGTCAAAATCGTTATCGGTGCTGAAAATGACCTGCCCTTTGCGGTCAAACATGAAGGCCACCGAACCACTGACACCCAGGCTGCCACCATATTTGTTGAAGGCATGGCGCACATCCGCGACGGTTCGGGTCCGGTTGTCAGTCATGAATTCAACGATCACGGCCACACCGCCGGGACCGTAGCCTTCAAAGGTCCCCTCTTCGTAGGTCACTCCATCAAGATCGCCGGTCCCTTTTTTAATCGCCCGCTCAATGTTGTCTTTCGGCATGTTGGACTGTTTGGCTTTGTCGACGGCCAGCCTGAGTCTGGCATTGGATTCGAGATCGCCACCGCCGATCCTGGCGGCAATGGTGATTTCTTTGATCAGTTTGGTGAAAATTTTTCCCCGCTTGGCATCCTGAGCCCCTTTGCGGTGCTTGATATTGGCCCATTTACTATGTCCGGACATCTGCGCAAATCTCCTTATGCGAAAAATTAAACAAAACGCCGGCTGCGCCGGCGCTTCATGGGTTTCAGTAATAATCTAGCGATCTTCTTATGTCGCTTTGTCCTGCTAATAATGAATGATTTTCAACTTGTCCACAACCGCAACGACACCTTCGGTCCGTTCTGCATCCTCAAGGGCCGCTTTGCGCTCAGCTTCGCTGTAAACGTGACCGGTCAGGGTCACTTTGCCGCCATTGACCTCGATATTGAACCAGATATCCTTGATGCGTTCATCGGCCAAGCGCGCGATCTGAATCTTTTTCTGAATGATCAGATCCGCGATGCGGGCCTTGCAGCGCTCTGATTTCTCCTGCAGGTACGGATCCTTGGCAGCTTCCTTGATCAATTTAACAGCGGTTTCATTCGATGTTCGCGAGGTATTGATCACCAGATCATATTGCAGCGGATCTTCCCAGTCGCGGTCAAAGTAGTACTTGATGAAACCGGCCCGTTGCTGATCACTTTTGCGGACCAGGGAACGGGCCAGATCCGGATCGAGCCATTCCCGTTCGGCCCAGCGTTCGACCCGCTCTTCAAAGGGGGCGATAACCCTGACCCGAATCACCGTGCCGATGCCGGGGAGCAGATCCTGTCCACCGCGGCCGTAAATAATAACATTGCCCTGATAGGCTCGTTCCAGCACGATCAACTGAATGCGATTCATATCGAGAGCGCTCTGGCGATCCAGGTGCTCGACGAACGCGGGAGGCTTTTCATCGGTTTGCTGCAAAGCCTCATCGGTCAAGTCATATTCCGAAGCGACGTTTTGAATAGCGCTGTCGTCAATCAGCTCATAGCCCAGCTCTTTTGCAACCTGATGAGCGATGGGGATACCGCCACTGCCCATTTCACGGGAAATGGTAATAATCGCCATAAAACATTTTCTCCAGTTCGTTTCCAGCGGGTTGGGTTGTCAAGCGACTCAGCTTCTGCCAGCGGTCAATAATGACATGAATTATTGGCGAATTCAAGGGCTGTCACCAGCTGCGCCCCTCGGCCTGGGAAAACCTGTCCGGGCTGGTGATTTCCCGTCAGGTTGGCGGGTCACCTTCGGGCTGCGGCGTGGTCAGCCACGCTTATCGTCCGGTATATTGTTTTTCCGCTCCAGGCTGACTATAATCAGCAATTCAAACCTTATTCCAACTAACTTCAACGGAAGGCAAGCATATGGCTGAACAGGAAAACCCGGAATTCATCTCTCAGCTGCAAAGCCGCATTCAGGCCGCTGGAGGAATCTCCTTTGCCGAGTTCATGGAACTTGCCCTGTACCATCCGGTTCATGGCTACTATTCGGCAGCTTGCCCACGGATCGGCAAGCAGGGAGACTTCTTCACCTCCTCCAGCATCCATTCCTGCTTCGGTCGCTTGCTCGCCAAGCAGTTGGAACAGATGTGGCAGTTGCTTGGCAAAGGACGCTTCACCGTTGCGGAACAAGGGGCTGGGGAAGGGTATCTGGCGCTGGATATTCTGGATGCAATTGCCGAAGACTACCCCGATTTTTATTCCCTGCTGAACTATCGTATCGTCGAAATCAGCCCCGCACTACAGAAAAAACAGGCCGAGCAACTGGTCCGGCACATTGATGCCGGCCGGGTGGAGTGGTGTGCTCTGCCCCAGCTCAAGGGGATGCAGGGCTGTTTTTTGAGCAACGAGTTGGTGGATGCTTTTCCCGTGCATCTGATCGAGAAACATTCCGGAACCCTGCAGGAAGTTTTTGTCGTTAATCAGGGCGCTGGCTTCGCCGAGGAGTTGCGTCCCTTATCGACCGAACGGATTAGCAATTACTTTACAGCTCTTGGTCTTGAGCCCGCGGAAGGGAATCGCTGTGAGGTGAATCTGGCCGCTCGGCAATGGATGGTGGAGGTTGCGGAGGTGGTCAAAAAAGGGTTTGTGCTGACCATTGATTACGGCTTCCCGGCGGAAGAACTCTTTGCTGCCTGGCGGCGAACCGGCACATTGCTCTGTTATCAGCAACATCAGACCAACGAAGATCCCTATCGGCAACCGGGACGGCAGGATATCACCGCCCATGTGGATTTTACCACCTTGCAGGAAGCCGGGCGGAAAAGGGGCCTGGTGCCACTTTATTTCGGCCATCAGTACCAGTTCCTGATGGGGCTGGGCTTTCTGGAAATGCTGATTGAGTTGCAGAGTCGCGAAACCGACCCACAAAAGGCGCAGGCTTTGCGGATGAATTTGAAAACCCTGATTCTGCCGGATGGCGGGATGGGCGACAGTTTTAAAGTCCTGGTCCAGGGCAAACATGTCGGCACTCCTGAATTGCTGTGCTCCCGCAAAATTCAGAATATCAGTATCGCCTCCGGAGTGTGATCACTTCAGGGCTTGCCTGGGAATTGCAAATATGTCTATACTTAACCAATAAACTCAATTATTAGATGGAGGAAATATTTCATGAAAGAGCGTGTCGCTGAAGTTTTGGATATGATCAGACCTGCCCTGCAGGCAGATGGCGGTGATGTTGAGCTGGTTGACGTCTCAGAAGAGGGCGTTGTCAGCCTCAAACTGACCGGCGCTTGCGGTTCCTGTCCCATGTCCACCATGACCCTGAAAATGGGCATTGAGCGTAACCTGATGGAACAGATTCCGGAAGTAAAAGAAGTCGTTCAGGTCCGCTGATCCATACACGTTATCCAGATGAGTGAAAAAAAAGCCTGTGCGTGAGCATGGGCTTTTTTTTAGGCTGTTGGCAAACAGCCTATCCGAGCCCAGGAAGGGCGAGTCAAAAACAAGGAGTTTTGACCTTGTTTTTGTAAGAGGAGCAAAACCGCGCTTTTGCGGAACGTGCATGGCAAAATTCAGGAAGAATTTTGCCATAATTCAATCATCGCCTGTGCGGAAGCATGGGCTTTTTTTTAGGCTGTTGGCGAGCGGCTGGAGTTCAAGGAAAGACGGCTATGAGCGTGGCCAGATTAGGGGTGACGGTTGCCGTTCAAAAAACTGTACAGTTTCAGCAATAATCCCTGTCGGGTATGCAGGGCACCGTGCGGACACAGCTCCTGACAGCAGAAACAGCGGATGCACTTTCCGTAATCGATGCGCAGTTTCCGGTTGCTGATCTGCATCGCTTGCGGCGGGCATAACTTGACGCATTCATTGCATAATTTGCACCGGGATGGATCCGGCTCCGGGCGCGCACTCAGAGTGTTCTTCAAGTAGCGCTTGAGTCCTCCCTTAAGCCCAAAATTGATGTCTGTCATCTTGGCCGTCCGGAAGTTCTTCACGCGCAGGCTCTCCAGCGAGCAGCCCAGCACTTCCAATTCAGCCAGCGACGCATAGGGGCGTCCGGTCAGCAGCGCCTGCTGTTGAGTCCAGACCTGGTGGGGCTGCATTCCAAGCAGTGCGGTTGCCACTGTATCCACGGCCTGCGGGTTGCTTCCGGCCAGCAAGGCGCCGATAGCAACCGGATCGCCGCTGCCAGGACCTTCTCCTTCCATACCGATCACGGCATCGACAATGGTCAGTTGCGGTGCCAGCCGTTCACAGAGTTCCAGCAGCATCAGGGCAAAAAAGGCTTTATCTGTCCCCGCCTGCAGATGAAGGCGCGGTTTGCGCAGGCCGACCACGGCGCCGAACATGTTTTTGACAGCGCAGGTCAGGCCCATCATCTGGTGGGTTTTGAGCTTGGGCAGGTTGATAATGACATCGGCATCGAGGAGGTCTTGAGCGACTTCCAGTTTGTGGAACGTGCCGGTGGCGGCCAGCGGTACCGACTTCTCGAATTTGGCCAGCTGGATGCCGGTCTCTTTGACGACTTCAAGCAGCCCGCTTTTGTGAGCCACTGTTTCCAGCCCGCCGATTCCCGGGGAATCACCGAGGGCAACCTCGGCTCCCGCCTCCAGGCAGAGCTCAATAACCGCCCGGACCACCTCCGGGTGAGTGGTGACGGCTTTATCGGGACTGCGGCCCGCCAGCAAATTCGGCTTAAGCAGGATTTTTTGTCCTGGCTTGACGAATGCATCCATGCCGCCAAGGGGAGCGAGCAGCTTTTCGATGGCGGTGCGCACCCCTGGCCGGTCATAGTCGCGCTGTTGCTGCAGGGATACCTGTTGCGGTTGTGGAATGGGCAACTGGATCAACGGCTTAGCCTGCAATGATGGTGAGGTAGAGTTTCCGGGTCCGGGGTCCGTCGAATTCGCAGAAATAGATCCCCTGCCAGGTGCCGAGAACCGGTTCGCCAGCCGCGATGAGCAGCGTTTCGCTGACCCCGACCAGGCTGCTTTTGATATGGGCGGCGCTGTTTCCTTCCGCATGGCGGTAGTTGTCATGCAGCGGGACCAGCTTGTCAAAGCCGGAAACCATGTCGGTCTGGACATCCGGATCGGCATTTTCATTAATGGTGATGGCTGCCGTAGTGTGGGGAACAAACAGGACTGCGATTCCGGCGGAGATTCCTGTTTGCTTAATTAATTTTCTGACCTCGGCGGTGATCTCCTTGAACTGGCAGCGCTGTTGGGTTTGAATGCTGAGCTCCTGGATCATGCGTTTCCTTTATTCTGCAGTGCCGCGGCTGCTGCGTTTATGGCCGCACTGCGATAGATAAGGGCGGTGTGCCCCATATTGTCGAGCTCGACGGCGTTGCCCCAATTCAGGTGATTGAATTCGTTCGGCAAGACCATGTTGTCCTTGCGGGAATAGATGTTGGTCAAGGTGACTCCTTGCGGAACCGCGGCACTGTTGAGGCGTTTGAGAAAATCAGAACTCGGAAGAAGGATTTTTCCCAACGGAGCAATGGAAAAAGAGGCCAGCCTGGACCCATGGTGAGGTGTTCCCAGGCAAACGAATTGATCGACCTTGTCGGCTCCGCCCCGCAGCTGGATATAATTGCGTGCAATCATGCCGCCCATAGAATGAGCGACCAGGTGAACCTTGTTGACGCCGACCTGAATGCGGAGTTCATCAATTCTTTTTGCCAGCAGTTCGGTCAGGACCTCTTCGTTGTGCCAGGAGGACAAATTGATGGTGACCAGGTTCTTAATCCCTCTTCTTTTCAATTGCCATTTGAACCAGAACCAACTGGCTTGATTATCAAAGAGACCGTGCAACAGCAAGGTCGGGGGCACGCCACGGATCAGATGGGGCGTTTTTTTTCTGATCATGCCGAAAGGGATGGAGGCAACGGTCAGGCTGTTGAAAAAAACTTCCGGGAAGACCAGCCAAGCAAGCAGCCGCAGGTTTTTCCAGGAAAATCTCTGTTCAATCAGAGCTGGATCAGCATTGGATTTTTCATACCAGCTGATACTGTAGCTCAGCAGGACTGTCAGCAGGTCAAAAATCAGAAAAGCAACGACCGCCTTGATAAGTAAACTGAATATCAGGTACATAGATGTAACTAACGTCTTTGTAGTTCGCTTGGGTTAAGGAAACGAAAGGTTTGTCTGGATGTTAGCAGCCTTAACAACACATGTTATGATCGGGAAGTATGCCATGCTGAGGGGGTGTCGTCAATTCATCGCCGTTTGCCGGCAGCCCGGTTCGGTCGGTTGGAGGGCCTTGCCATGACCGATTATCTGCGCCAGTTTGAGCAGCATCTGACGACCGAGCGCAACCTGTCTGGACATACTGTCGCAGCGTACCTGCGCGATCTGCACCATTTCGAAATATTTCTACAGGAACGGGGTTGGTCCATCCGCAGCGGGCATGGGCTGGAGCTGATCGATTATTTGCTGTTGCGGCAATATCTCGCCAGGCTGCACAAAGTTAACAGCAGGACGAGCATTGCCCGCAAACTGTCCGCCATCAAAGTCTTTCTGCGCTATTTGGTCCGCGAAGGGGTGCTCAAGGACTCGCCGGCCGATGCCTTGAGTGCCCCGCGACGGGAACAGTATCTGCCCAAAGTTCTGAGTGCCGAGCAGGCCGGCCGGTTGCTGGACGGTTCCGTTCCAGGGCAGTTCCTGCTAGTGTTGCGTGATTTAGCGCTGTTCGAGCTGATCTATTCCTGCGGGCTGCGGGTCGCTGAAGTTACCGCCCTTGATGTCGGCTCGCTGGCTGGGGGTCTCTGCCAAGTCCGGGTGCTGGGCAAGGGCAATAAGGAAAGACTGTTGCCAATCGGCAGGCAGGCGGGCCAGGCGTTGGCCGGATACCTGGCCGAACGGGGCGAGATCAAACCGGAAGACCCGTTGTTTCTCAACCATCGTGGCGGTCGGCTGACTCCGCGAAGTGTGCAGCGTAATTTGAAGATGCGGTTGTTGCAGTTGGGGCTGCCGACGGATGTCACCCCTCATGCCTTGCGCCATTCATTCGCTACTCATTTGCTGGATGCCGGCGCTGACCTGCGCGCCATTCAAGAACTGCTGGGGCATGCTTCACTGTCAACGACCCAGCGTTACACCAAAGTCAGTTTCTCTCATCTGACCGAGGTTTATGATCGCAGTCATCCCCGGAGTCGTAAAAAATAACCAAATAGGTAACCTTTTTCTTGACAGCTTTCCCAGAATCGCTAGACTGCTTTGCAAGCAGTTTTTTGCCCCTTGAACGCTAATTCATTATTGAGAGGAGTACTGAGCGATGAGTGTGCTGGTCGGAAAACAAGCCCCTGAGTTTACCTCCTCCGCTGTTATGGCGGATGGTTCCATCAACGATAATTTCTCCCTGGCCGATTACAAGGGAAAATATATTGTCCTGTTTTTCTATCCTCTGGACTTTACCTTTGTGTGCCCAACGGAATTGATCGCGTTCAGTCATCGGATGGCCGAATTTGAAAAACGTGAGGTCCAGGTGATCGGCTGTTCCATTGATTCACAATATACCCACCTTGCTTGGCGGAATACCCCCATTGATAATGGCGGGATCGGGCAAGTCCGCTACCCGCTGGTGGCAGATGTGAAACACCAGATTTGCCGAGCCTACGATGTCGAGCTTGATCCTGCCGGGGTTGCCCTGCGTGGCTCATTCCTTATTGACAAAGAGGGTGTCGTTCGTCATCAGGTGGTCAACGATCTGCCGCTGGGTCGCAATATCGATGAAATGTTGCGCATGGTCGACGCCCTGCAGTTCCATGAAAAGCATGGTGAAGTCTGCCCAGCCGGGTGGAGCCAAGGGGATAAAGGCATGGTTGCCGATGGCGAAGGAGTTGCTTCGTATCTTGCCTCGGAATCGAGCAAGCTCTAACCGGATAACCTCATCAAGTTCCTATATTTGTTAGAGTTTCGTTAACAAAAAAAGGTGGCCTCGGCCACCTTTTTTTGTTGCTTCTTCTGTTGCAATAAGGTTTAATCTCGCCTAATATTAGGTTTGCTATAGTAATGTTCTCTAATGGAGGCAGCTCTGGGCGTTTTGAAATCCAAAAAAAAACCGGGATCCGCTTTGCTGTCGATTTGTCTGCAGCGGACTCGTTTTAGCGCAGCAATGACCAAGCCGGGGCCGTCGGGGGCTCCATCTCTTGTTCTTCCTGAGCTGGGGACGTTTACCGATGAGGCGCAACGAGCCTCCGCTCTGGCTGAGCTGGTGCAGCGGAATAAGCTTGCTAAATACTCCTGCATCGCCATGTTGCCGGCCAACTCATACCAGCTGGTGCAGGTTGATCTGGGAGAACTCCCTGTCGACGAACGACGTGAGGCTGCCCGCTGGCAGATTCGCGAACGGCTCGATTATCCACCGGAAGAGGCGGTCATTGATCTGTTTGAGGTGGCTCCGTTCGGCGGAGAAAAACGGCCCCTGACCTATGTCGTTTCCGCCTCAAGCAACTATCTGCGTGAGCAGGTTCAGGCCTTGTCCAAAACCGGCCTGACCCTTGCTGCTATCGACATCCCCGAGTTTGCCCTGCGCAATATCTGCGATCTGTTTACCGAAGATGAGCGTGGTTTGGCTCTGCTTTGGCTGGAAGAGCATTCCGGCCTGCTGGTCGTGGTGCGCGACGGCTCCCTTTATTTGTCGCGTTCTTTTAATAGCGGTATGGCAGACCTTGTTCCTTACGCGGATGGTGCTTACGAGAGCCTGACTGAACAGCTTGACTCCATTGTACTGGAAATCCAGCGTTCTTTTGATTTTTGTGAAAGCACCTTTCAGTTGCCGATGGTGTCCCGTTTGTTGATTGCCCAAACCGGCCAGGAGATCAGCGCCATTTACGGCTATCTGAACGAATATCTCACCACCAAGGTTGAACCGTTGAGTTTTTCCGGGGTCCTGACGACTCCCGAAGGCTTCAGTCAGGTTGAATTGAATGGCGCACTTCCGGTTATCGGAGGCGCTTTGCGCCGGGAGCAGAATTGATGCGCCAGCAGATTAATCTTTACCAGGACGTTTTGCTGGAAAAACCCGAGCCTTTACAGGCGAAGCAGGCTTTGTTGCTGCTGGTCGGCGTTTTTGCGGTTCTTGCCCTGCTCGGAAGTTATGACCACTACCAGGTCAGGGGACTTGAAGATCGTTTGCTGCAATTGCAGAGCAGTGAAAAACAGGCGACCGAGCGGCTCACTGAGCTGGCGGCGAAATTTCCTCCCCCAAAAACCGATCCGTTGTTGGCGGAGCGGATCAGCCGCGTCGAAAGACGGCTGGCCGGGCAAAAAGAGGCTCTGAAGTTTTTCTCACGCCAGGATGCAGCCGCCAATGAAAAAATATTGGCCTCCCTGGAAGGTCTCGCCCGTACGTCCTTGACTGGATTATGGTTGCGCCGTGTCAGCCTCCAGGAGCATGGCCAGAGTATTTTCTTGGCGGGAACGACTGTGCAGGTCGAAGATGTGCCGCGTTACCTGGAACTGCTCGGCACCAGGAATATCTTCGGCGGGCAGGTGTTTTCGCGGCTGCAACTGAAACGGCTGGAAACAAACGCCGGCCAGGTTGATTTCGAACTCGACTCGGCACGGAGCAATTGATGGCAGGCACAGAGAGAAAACAAAGCCCTTCGGCCTGGTTCAACAGTCGCAGCTTGCGTGAGCGGGCGGTGCTGGTCGGTGCGGTTGTGGTCCTTATCCTGGTGCTGGCCCTGGTGTTGGTCCTTGATCCGTTGAGCAAACGCCAACAAAACTTGCGGCGGGATATCGCCGGTCTGGAAAACAGTCTGGCGCAGCTGCAGGTTCAGGAAAACACCCTCCTGGCCCGCAAGGACCTTGATCCGGATAAAGAAAAAAAACAGCGGCTACAAATCCTTGAAGCGGAAGTTGAAAAATTGCAGGGGCAGCTTGAGCGCCGCATCGACACCCTGGTGTCTCCCAGTCAGATGACTCTGCTGCTGAAAGATCTGCTCGACCGACAGGCTGATTTGCGTTTGCTCAGTCTGAAAAACCTGCCACCCGAGGCGGTGGATCTGGGAACCCCTGCGCAGGAAAAGGATGAGGCTCCCCAGCTTTATCGCCATGGCCTGGACATGGAACTATCCGGAAAATATCTGGCCATGCTCAATTATTTGCGCCAGCTGCAGCAATTACCCCGGGGCCTGGTCTGGGACACCGTAGAAATAGAAACCAGTGAGTATCCGAAGACAACTGTACATTTGAAAGTTTATACCTTGAGCCTGGTGGAGGGCTGGATCGGTGGCTAAAGAACTGCGGCTGTTGTGCTTATTTTTGTTGTTTGCGGCAACTGTCTGCTCGATCGGCTTTGCCGAGGAGCTTCGTGATCCGATGGTGCCCTCGGATTATCGCGCTGCCGCTGTGGCCAAACCTGCGCCTGCTCCGGATCCGATCAAGACGGACACCTGGGTCCTGCGCGCCGTGCTGCATTCGGCCGGTCGTTCGGTCGCTTTGGTGAACGATCAGCCACTGCGAACCGGTGATCAACTGGAAGGGTACCGGCTGGTCCGAATTTTTCCAGACCATGTTGTTTTCAAGAACAAGCGCAAAGAGGTTGTCCTTTACCGGGTTGGAACCGGTTTGAAAAAGATGGCGGCAGATGCTGCTGTTAAGAAAGGGAGTACCGAGTGAAGAACGTTTCCTGCCATGCCTGCCGCATCATCATTTCATCATTGGTTGTTCTTGCCCTGAGCGGAGGGTGCGCTCCGGTTCCGCGCGGGGGAACCCCGGAAAAGGCCATTGAGAAAGCGCTTCAACCGGAACCGGCCCAGGTCAGTCGTTCGGTTGCTCCGGCTGCACCACCGGCAGAAATCCGTGCCGCCCTGATTCCGGCCCCGAGTGTGAATGCCGCCCCAAGTGTGAATGCAGCGCAGCAGCCTGCGGAGGAACGTTTCGATATTGCCGCAACCGACGTGGACGCGCGGGAATTTTTTATGAGCCTGGTGGCCGGTAGCAAGGCCAATATGGTTGTGCATCCGGCGGTTTCAGGGAAGATCAGCGTCGATCTTAAAAATACGACTGTTGACGAGGTGTTGCAGGTCATTCACAACGTTTACGGCTATCCCTATTTCAAAACCGGCACTATCTACCAGGTCATGCCGGTCGGATTGCAGGCCCGTACCTTCCAGGTGAATTATCTCAATCTGGTCCGCAGCGGATCTTCACAGACCCGGGTCAGTTCCGGTCAGGTCTCCCAGGTCAAAAGTAGTGACAATAATGACAACAATAGCGACAACAACAACGACCAGCAGCGCTCGATATCGGGCAGTCGTATCGATACCGAGTCGGTGGCCGATTTCTGGAGCGAACTGAAAACCGCCATCGTGGGGTTGGTTGGCAGCGATGGGGGGCGGAAAGTGGTTGTGCAGCCGCAAGCCAGCGTGGTGGTGGTGGTCGCCATGCCGGAAGAACTGCAACTGGTTGACGACTATCTGAAAATGATTCAAAGCAACCTGCAGCGGCAGGTGCTGATTGAAGCCAAAGTCATTGAAGTGACCCTGGCCGATGGTTATCAGACCGGGATCAATTGGGCGGCCCTGGCCAAAAAGTCCAACGGCGATGGGGTTGTGTTCGGCCAGGGTGGCGGAGGCTCAGTCTTCACCGACGGGGGGGCGCCCAAGGTCGTGACTCCGGACAGCCTGACCGGGGCCTTGTCCGATTCGTTGGATACCAGCTCCTTCGGTGGAGTTTTCAGCATGGCGTTGAACATCGGGAACTTCCAGGGGTTTGTCGAAATGCTGGAAAGTCAAGGAGATGTCCAGGTGCTGTCAAGCCCCCGAATCTCGACCATCAACAACCAGAAAGCGGTGATCAAGGTCGGTTCGGATGAATTTTTTGTCACCGACCTGTCCAGCGATACCAACTCGGGATCAACGACAACAACCTCGACCGATATTACCTTGACGCCGTTTTTCTCCGGGATTGCCCTGGATGTCACCCCGCAGATCGATACCAACAATCAGATCACCCTGCATGTTCACCCGACGGTGAGCGAGGTCACTGATCAGACCAAAGAGCTCAATGTCTTCGGTAACGAGCAGAGTATCCCGGTTGCCTACAGTACGGTTCGGGAGTCGGACAGTGTCATTCATGCCACCAGCGGCCAACTGGTCGTGATCGGCGGGTTGATGAAGGAGAACATCTCTGTTGATGAGGCCGGTGTGCCATTTTTGAGCAAGATTCCCGGGCTGGGTGCTTTGTTCAAGCATAACCGGTCCAGTTCCAACAAACAGGAACTGGTCATCCTGTTGCGGCCGCAGGTGATCTCCAACCCAGCCGACTGGACGAATAACCTGGAATCCGCCCAACAAAGAATGCAGAAAATAGCGCCGCATTTTCAACAGGACTGGAGACGGTTCTAAGCGTTTTGCCGATGGGATCGGAGTGCCATGTACGAGCAGTTTTACGGCCTCAGTGAAAAGCCCTTTTCGCTGACCCCGGATACCGAATTCCTCTACCGTTACAGCGGCCATCAGGAAGCATTGAATGTGCTGCTGGTGGCACTGCGCAACGGTGAGGGGTTTGTCCGGGTGACCGGCGAGGTCGGAACGGGAAAGACCCTGCTTTGCCGGCAGCTGCTCAAATTGCTCGAGGCGGATTGTGCCATTGCTTATCTGCCCAACCCTTTGTTGACGCCGCTGGAACTTTATCAGGCCATCTGCCACGAACTGGAACTGAGTGTCCCAGCTGAAGCGTCGCTGCAGCAGCTTTGCCAGATCATTTTTGTCGAATTGGCCCGGTTGCACAAGGCGCAGCGACCACTGGTGGTGCTCATCGATGAAGCCCAGGCCATGCCCCACGGCAGCCTGGAAGCGTTGCGCCTGCTGAGCAACCTGGAAACCGAGAAGGATAAACTTCTGCAGATTGTTTTTTTTGCTCAACCCGAATTTGATCAACGCCTGGCTGAAGCCAAATTAAGGCAGCTGCGGCAGCGAATCACCTTTTCCTACCAGCTCAAAAGCTTGCAGGAACACGAAGTCGCATCCTATCTGGCTCATCGCCTCCATGTCGCCGGGTATAACGGACCCGAGCTGTTCACCAAAGCAGCGGTCGGAGTGCTGTATAAAGCGGCCGGCGGGGTGCCGCGGCTGCTCAATCTGCTGGCTCATAAAGCGCTGTTGGCCGGTTACGGCAAGGGGGTCGGAAAAATCGATCGTGGGATCGCCGTGAAAGCTGTGCAGGATACCGCGGGCCTGAAACAGCCTCGGAAAGCTGTCTTTTCGCCCCTCTCTGTCGAGTTCGCCCTGGCCATGGTGGTTGCGGTCGTTACTTTTCTGACCTGGGGGCTACTGCGATGAGCCTGATCAACGATATGTTGCGCGACCTTGAAAAACGCCGGCGGAGCGATACTGTCACTGCGGTGCAGGCCCGAGCGTCATTCCGCGGTGGTGCTGAGGTCGGTAAAAAATACCTTTGGCTTGCTTGCGGCGTTCTGCTGCTGTTGTTGGTCGGGTGGCTGGCTGTTGGTGGCAACAGTCTTCAGCAAACCGCAACAATTGCCAAGGTTCCTGTTGCCGAGGCCGTGCCCGTCGCCGTGGCGAAACCGGCAGCAGAGCCCTTGCCCGTGCCGACGGTGGTCGGGCCGGGGGAGACTGTTGAGAATGGAATTGATTCGGCGCCCCTGACCGTTCACCCTGGTGCAGTTACGGCGGCGATTGACCAACCGACGGTAGCGACTGAAATGACGGCGTTGGGTATCCAGGCGCGATCCGACCGGGCTGAACTGGAACTGAGCTTTTCCCGACCGTCGGCATACGAGCTGCTGCAGGGTGAATCTGACGTTCAGCGGCTGGTTCTCAGTTTCAAACAGGTTGAACTGGGCAACGGGATACGGATTCCGACCGCAGAACCAGGACAACTGATCAAACAGGTCAGTCTGCAACCGCAGGCTGATGGCCTGCATCTGTTGATCGATTTCCGGGTGGCGGCTTCTTTGCAAAGCGTTCGAACAAGTAGTGATGACAGCCAGCGTTGGCACCTGCTGATCGCATTTGCGGCACTGCCGGCTGACGGCGCAAAACCGGTAGAACAAAAGACCGTTCCGGTCGCCCAGCAGGTCAAGCCTCGGCAGGAAACTCCGGTTGCCGCCAGCAAGCCTGCCGCCGAAGTCCCTGCTGCGCAGACGAAAGTGAATAAAACCGCCAATCGGCTTAGCTCTGATCGGCAGCTTTATCAAGCCGGTTTGAAACAGCTTGAAACTGGTGATTCCATGGCCGCGGCCAAAAGTTTTGAGCAGGCTTTGGCGCTTAATCCCGGTCTGGTCGACGCCCGCGTGCGGCTGATTTCGATTCTTCAGCAACGCCAGGAGCAGACTGCGGCTGAAATGCAGCTGCGCCAAGGGCTGCAGGTTGCCCCGGAGAATGTCGTGCTGCGCAAAACCTATGCCCGGTTGTTGTTGAGCGGTAAACGTTATGCCGAGGCTATCGCCCTGCTGGAACAGTCTCCGCGTCCGGTTATTCAAGAGGATCAGGAGTATTTCGCTCTGCTGGCCGCTGTTTTTCAAGAGAGCGGCCACTTCGCCGATGCTGCGAGGTTGTACCGTGAACTGGTCAATATCCGGCCGCAGCATGCTTTGTGGTGGTTCGGAATGGGACTTGCCGCCGATCAGGATGGTGATGGAGCTACGGCACAAAAAGCTTATCAGGCTGCGTTAGCCCTGCCGGGCTTGCGTCCTGACCTGCAGGTCTATGCCCGCAACCGGTTGCAGGTGTTGTGATGCGGTCCGTTGGTCAGCTGCAGGTCCGTATATTTGGGAATAACCGGTCAGCGCAACAAACAAAAAGCAAAAAAAGGATGATTCATGGCCACTGAAGCCGCCCCCGGCCCACGAAAAAAAATCAGGATTGGCGAACTGCTGGTGAAAAACGGCATCATCACCGAAGAACAGTTGATGAGTGCTTTGGCCACCCAGAAGAAAACCGGCAGCAAACTGGGCAATACGCTGGTCGACCTGGGCCTGGTCACTTCACGGCAATTTCACGAGTTCCTGGCCAGTCAGCTGAATCTGCCGTTTATCGATCTGAAACATTATAACTACCAAGCGGAAACCGTCCGCTTGTTGCCTGAAACCGCCGCGCGCCGTTATCGGGCCATGGTGTTGAATCAGGATGGCCAGCGTCTGCTCGTCGGCGTGGCCGATCCGACCGATATCTATGCTTATGACGAACTGACCAAAATCCTCAAGCAGCCGGTCAATCTGGCCGTGGTGTATGAATCCGAGTTGCTCAAGGCCTTGGATACGGTGTACCGCCGCACCCAGGAAATCGTCACCATCGCCGAAGAACTTGGCGAAGAGCTGTCCCAAGGCGACAGCAATCTGGAGCAACTGTTGTCCCAGACCGCCGTGGAGGATGCCCCGGTGGTCAGGCTGCTGCGGTCATTGTTTGAAGATGCCGTCCAGGTCGGTGCATCCGATATTCATATTGAGCCGGATGAAAAGGTCTTGCGCATTCGCCAGCGGGTTGACGGGATTCTCCATGAGCAGGTCATGAAGGAAACGCGCATTGCTCCCGCGCTGGTCTCACGGCTCAAGCTGGTCTGCGGCCTCGATATCTCCGAGCGCAGGCTGCCCCAGGACGGACGCTTCAATGTGCGGGTCAAAGGGCGCAGTATCGATATCCGACTGTCGACCATGCCGCTGCAGTACGGCGAGTCCGTGGTCATGCGTCTGCTTGATCAATCGAGCGGGATTCTTCACCTGGAACAGGTCGGCATGGGCTCGACCCTGCTCAAGCGGTTTCGTCGTCAGCTGCATCAGCCACACGGGCTGGTGCTGGTTACCGGACCGACCGGGAGCGGGAAGACCACGACCCTGTACGGAGCGTTGAACGAGCTCAATAATCACGAAAAGAAGATCATCACGGTCGAAGACCCGGTCGAATACCGGCTGCCGCGCATCAATCAGGTGCAGGTTCATCCCAAGATCGGTCTCGATTTTGCCCGGGTGCTGCGCGCCGGATTGCGCCAGGACCCGGATATCGTCATGGTCGGTGAGATGCGCGATAAGGAAACCAGTGACATCGCCCTGCGCGCGGCCATGACCGGGCACCTGGTGCTATCGACTTTGCACACCAACGATTCCATCAGTACCGCCCTGCGCCTGATCGAGATGGGTGCGGAAGGCTATGTCGTGGCCAGCTCCCTGCGGGCGGTGCTGGCGCAGCGGCTGGTGCGGCGGATCTGCAGCGGCTGTGATAGTGCAACTGAGCTTGATCCGGGCTCGCACAGCTGGCTCGATTCCTACCAGGGCCGCGTTACGATCCCCGCAGGGACGGTGTTTCGCAAAGGGCGAGGGTGTCCGTCCTGCAATAATACCGGTTACAGCGGCCGGATCGGGATTTTCGAACTGCTCGAAATCAATTTCGAACTGGCCGATGCCCTGCGCCGCAACGACAGCGCCGATTTCGCCAGGACGGCCCAACAGTTGCCAAACTTCGTCAGCCTGGCCGACAGCGCTTTGCAACTGGCGGTGCAGGGGGTAACCAGTGTAGACGAGGTGCTGCGCATCGCCGGCCAGCTCGATGAAAGTCTGACTCTCATGGATCTGGACGATGACGTGGCGACCGATCCGGCCCTTGAGCCGGACCATGTGGGTTAGCAGGAGCCGCGATGCCGCATTATCGCTATAAAGTCAGAGATGCTGACGGGAACCTGGTCGAAGGGGTCACCGAGGCCTTTTCCGCCGAAGCCCTGGCCGGGCAGTTGCAAAGCAGCCAGGCGATTCCCATCAGTATTGTCGAGACCAAGCAGAAACAGGCGTTCTCCCTGGCGGGTTATCTGCGGGCGCGGCGCAAAGGGAAGGTCGGCCTGGATGACCTGATCCTGTTCTGCCGCCAGATGTATACCCTCAGTTCCTCGGGGGTGCCGCTGATTCGCGCTATCCGCGGGCTGGTCGAAACGGCCCGCAACCCGACCCTTGGCGAAGCCCTTGGTCAGGTCGCCGAAGATTTGGAAGGGGGGATGGAGCTGTCCGGGGCGTTCAGCCGCAACACCCGGGTGTTTCCTCCGCTGCTGTGCCGGATGGTCCAGGTCGGTGAAGCCACCGGTAAGCTGGATGATGTCTTTAAGCAGCTGGCCGCTTATTTCGAGCGGGAAAAAGAGACCATCAATCGGGTCAAAGCCGCGTTGCGTTACCCGACCTTTGTGATTGTGGCCATTGTCTGCGCGGTGCTCTTTATCAGCCTGTTTGTGATCCCGGCCTTTCAAAAGGTTTTTGCCAGTGCCGGTGCAGAGTTGCCGCTGCCGACCAGGATTCTGCTCGGGCTGTCTGCCTTCATGCTCAATTACTGGTATGTACTGGCGCTTGTCGCCATGGCCGTTGTTATTTTGGTCCGGCAGTGGGTCAAAACCGAAAAGGGGCGTTATACCTGGGATCGTTACAAGTTGAAGATCCCCCTGGTCGGGGATATTATCCTTCGCTCGACTCTGGTGCGATTCTCGCGCGGGTTCAATATGAGCTATACCGCCGGTATCCCGCTCTCCCAGGCCCTCGGGTTTACCGCCCGGGCCGTCAACAACAGCTATGTCGGGGAGAAGATCGAAGCGATCCGCACCGGTATCGAACGGGGGGACACCCTGACCCGCAGCGCTACCCAGACCGGCATGTTCACGCCGCTGGTGCTGCAGATGCTCGCGGTCGGTGAAGAATCGGGCTCGGTGGATACCATGCTGGAGGACGTCGCGGATTTTTACGAACGCGAGGTCGATTACGATCTCAAAAATTTATCCAGCGCCATCGAACCGATCCTGATCGTGATCATCGGCGGCATGGTGCTGGTGCTGGCGCTGGGCGTTTTCCTGCCCATGTGGAATCTGGCCAGCATTGCCAGGTGATTAGAAAAAACTGTTGATTAATTCGATGAAATGAATAAAGATTAATTTTATGGGCAAAAAAGTTCTATCCCAACGCGGTTTCACCCTGCTGGAACTGGCTGTGGTTGTCTCCATTATAAGCATCCTGGCCGTTTTTGCCCTGAACCGTTACTACAAGCTGCTTGTCGACGTGGAGCGTGCCTCCATGACTCACGATATCGGGGTCATGCGCAGTGCTATCAGCCTTCAGGTTGCGGATTATTATGTCCGTGGCGACATGGCTGGCCTGAAACAGTTGATTGGCTCCAATCCCATGGAATTGCTGGCGGAAACACCCGTCAACTACCTGGGGGTGGTGTCACGCAGCAAGCAGGCAGACATCGAGCCAGGCTCTTGGTATTTTGACCCGGCAGCGCAGACCCTGGTTTACCTGGTCAGAAACCAGCTTTATTTTGAGACCGCGCTCGAGGGGCGGGCGCGGGCAAGATTTAAAATTTCCCCGGTGTATTCCGAAAAGCTACAGGGAGGTGTCAAAACAAGCTATTTATCCGGACTGACCCTACAGGCGCTTGAGCCCTATCGCTGGCTCAATCCCTGGGGCTGAAAATGTTTTTAGCCAACAAACTATCAATTTTAAGAATGAATCAAACAACAAGGAGAGGAAAATGAGAAACCAAAATGGTTTTACCCTGATTGAGCTGGTCGTGGTTATTGTTATTCTGGGAATTCTGGCGGCAGTGGCGGTACCGAAATTCATTGACATGAGAGATGAGGCAAATACTGCTGCATTAAGTGGGGTCATTGGCGGTATGTCCTCTGCGATGTCTCTGAATTATGCAGCATATATCGTATCGTCTGGAGCTAAAGGCGACGCAGTGGATAATTGTGATGATATCGGGACTGTAATGGAAGGTGGTATTCCTAATGGATATACTGTGACCGCTGCTGCAATTGGTGCCGGTGCTGGTTCTACGGCTGATTGTACTGTTACTCAAACTTCTACTACTAACACTGCAACCTTTACAGCTATCCGAACAAACGATTGATTCAACAGTTGAAGCTGCTTCCCCATTCCCCGAATGGGGAAGCAATGCCGTATTGGGCACGAAAATGTTATTCAAAGTTTGTGATAGCAGGGAACCTCTACGCTCTTCCCTGAGAAGCAATGCAGCTTTTACCTTGGTTGAGTTAATAGCTGTTCTTCTTCTTCTCGGTATTCTTGCTGCTATTGCCATTCCAAAATTTTTCAACCTGAATGACTACCAGACCCGCGCCGCCTACGACGAAGTTGTCGGGGCGGTGCGGTATGCTCAAAAGCTGGCTGTAGCCAGTGGTTGCCCCACCCAGGTGGTGCTTACGGCCAGCACCTATGCCATCCAGCAGCATGAAGATGGCTGTACCAGCGGGGATTATGCGGATATCTCAACAGCCCACCCGGTGTCCACCGGTAATTTCAGCCCGATCGTCTTGGACCCAGCAGAAACTTTTACTTTTGATGCCATGGGGCGCAGTTCGTTTGGGGGAGCGATCACGGTCGGAGACCTGTCTTTTTCCGTGATTGCGGCAACCGGTTATGTGAACGAGCTATGATCTATATCAACCCGTCAAAGAATAACCTGGGCTTCACCCTGATCGAATTGATTGTCGCCATGGTGGTCATCTCGGTTGCTCTGGCTGGTATTCTTTCCGTGATCACGCTTACCACCCGCCATTCCGCCGATCCGGTACTAAGACGCCAGTCCATCGCGATCGCCGAATCGTATCTGGAAGAAATCTCACTGAAAAGTTATGTCGATCCGGATGGAGGTGTGGAAGCGGGGCGTGCTCTGTTTGATGATGTGACTGATTATAACGGCCTTAATGATGTTGGTGCCAGGGATCAGAATAACAACCTTATCGCCGGGCTGGGAGGATATTCGGTCGTGGTTACTGTGCAGGCGACAAATTTTGGTCCGGCTGGAAGCACGGTTGCCGGGCTGCGAATCGATGTGACTGTTACTGATCCGGCCGGGGAGAGTCTGACCTTGAGCGGTTTCCGGACGGATTATTGAGGGTGGGGAAAATCACCCCCATCCCGACCTTCCCCCATTGAGGGGGAAGGAGTATGCGTCATTTGCAGGATATACCGGGATGTTTATTGCCACCTGGCCCAGGGAATGGGTGGGGGGTGCTGGTGACAGCATCAAGGATAAAAAGATAAGCGCCTCTTTTTTTTTACCAGGAGAGGACCTGATCCGGAGGGGGACCGGTGAAGATATTAACCAAAAATGCGCGTGCATTGCGCAAAGACATGACCGCTGCCGAACGCAAACTATGGTGGTTAGTGCGAAATCGGCAAATCAAGGATCAGCGTTTTCGGCGGCAAATGGTCATTGGTCCTTATATTGTCGATTTTTGTTGCCCAGCTCACAAGCTGATCATTGAAATTGACGGTGGTCAGCATCAAGAAAACCGTGAAAAAGACAAAATTCGAACGCGTTGGCTTGAAGAACAGGGTTTTCAGGTCTTGCGTTTTTGGAACCATCAGGTGCTGACATCTGTTGAAACCGTGGTCGAAGCAATTTTTACGAGTATTGACGATGACGCAATGGAATAAACACTCACGGGAATATCCGATGCCCTGTTCAGCGAAAGAGGGCAATGTAGGGGTGGCTGTCTCTGCAAATAGTCGTGAGCGTGGTTCCATCACCCCCATCCCGACCTTCCCCCGTCAAGGGGGAAGGAGTTATGTGCCTCGGTCAAACGGTGATGAGAGTTGCAGCTGTTGCTTCCCTGAATCAGAGAATTCCCTCCCCCCTTTGTGGGGGAGGGCTAGGGTGGGGGGAGTCGGAGGCTGCGAACCTGTTTCCAACACCCCCATCCCAACCTTCCCCCATCAAGGGGGAAGGAGTCATTTGTCTCGGTTAAAAGGTGGTGAGCATTGCTGCGGTCGCTTCCTCGGATCAGAAAATTCCCTCCCTCCCTTGTTGGGGAGGGCTAGGGAGGGGGGAGTCGGAGGCTGCGAACCTGTTTCCAACACCCCCATCCCAACCTTCCCCCATCAAGGGGGAAGGAGTCATTTGTCTCGGTTAAAAGGTGGTGAGCATTGCTGCGGTCGCTTCCTCGGATCAGAAAATTCCCTCCCTCCCTTGTGGGGGAGGGCTAGGGTGGGGGGGCTTTCATCTCAAGCCGGCTTCACCCTGATCGAACTGATCGTAGTGATCGTGATCATCGGCATTCTCGCGGCGTTAGGCGGGCAATTGATTGTCGCTCCGGTCACAGGCTATGTGGACCTTAGCCGACGCACCCGCCTGGTTGATCAGGCCGATACCGCCCTGCGCCGGATGCAGCGTGATATCCGGGCCGCGCTGCCCAACAGTATCCGTATCGATGCTACCGGGCAGTACCTTGAAATGCTGAATACCGTCGATGGCGGGCGCTATCGGCGTTATCCCGACCCGACGACCGGGGGCGATATCCTTGATTTCACCACCGCAGATACCAGCTTTGACGTACTCGGAAACCTGACGGTGACGCCTAAGGGCGGGCAATATCTAGTTGTTTACAATGTTTCTTCGTCCGGCAGCAGCACCAATGCCTATGCCGCTGTTGCCGGTAATCGGGCCATCATCGGTGCGGGCAGTAGCACTACACAGGTTGTCCTGAGCCCGGGGTTTCAATTCGAGCACAGTTCGCCCTATCAGCGATTTTTCGTGGTTGATCAGGCCGTGACCTATGCCTGCGAAGGTGGTGTGTTGAATCGCTATGACAATTACGGAATCAACGCTGCACAGGCGACCCCGCCCGGCGTCGTTCCGGCGCTGGTGACCGCCAATGTCGCGGCTTGCAGCTTCAGTTACAATCCCGGTGCCAGCCAGCGGGCCGGGCTGGTGACATTGCAGTTAACCCTGAGCGAGGATGAGGAAATCCTGACCTTGCAGCATCAGGTTCATGTGGTGAACGTGCCATGAACATGTATCGATCACTAAAAAATCAGGCCGGTTTTACCCTGGTCCAGGCTATCTTCATCCTGGTGGTGCTGGCGCTGCTTGGTGCCGCCATGGTCAGGCTCATCGGGGTGCAGAGTTCAACCAGCGTCATGGCCCTGCAGCAGGCGCGGGCCTACCAGGCCGCACGCAGTGGCTTGGAATGGGGCGCCGCACGGGCTTCAACGGGGGCCGGTTGTACTGGTGGAATGACGATCAATGGTTTTCAGGTTGCGGTTGTCTGTCAGGTTAATGCATTCACAGAGGGATCGATCGGTCCCTACAATGTCTATCGCATTTCCGCGGAGGCTGTCTCTGGGGTATATGGCTCCCCGGATTATGTATCTCGAACTGTGCAGATGAAGGTGGGGTTCTATCCGTGAGATTGCCAGGTTCACAGCTTCTGATCATTTACTGCTTAACGCTTTGTCTATGTTTTATATGGCCACAGTTGGCAGAGGCCGATAGGACGATAACGGCTGTTGAATTAGATGGGAATGCAGACGGCACTTTAACGGTAGACCCGTCTGCAGTAGTCACCGCTGAACTTTTTGTGTCAACGTATGAATGGTTTGATCGGAATGTTCGCTGGCGATCCAGCAGTTGGCACATTGATGATGGGGTATTGAAATGCGTTAATCATAGCAACCATAATTCAGCAGGAACTTATAGTGAACAGTTTGCTATCACTGCTCCTGCGAACTCGGGAACCCATACGGTCGAGTTTATCGCTTACAGCAATGATTCTTGTTCCAGTGGCGAGAGTAATTCCGTAACTCGGCAGCTCGTTATTGCACCACCGAGCGTAGTTGCGATCAGCCTGACTAGTTCCAATCCAACCACCAGCAACACATCCGTCTCCTGGGCCGTTGAATTCAGTCAGGCTATGACTGGTGTCGATCTGGATGATTTTGCCCTGGTCGAGACTGACGGTGCCACGGGGGCCAGTTTAACCACGATCAGCGGGAGCGGGACGAGTTGGATCGTTACGGCGAATACCGGTGGCTCGGAGACCGGAACCCTGGGGCTCAATCTGATTGATAACGATACTGTTATTAATGCCTGGGGAGATCCCTTGGGGGGGGCTGGGACTGGGAATGGTAATTTCCAAGGCGCATCCTATAGCTTGCGATCCCCTGCTCCTGTTTTAAGCAAGGTCGCAAGTGCTTCGGCATCAACCATCGGCGATGTTGTCACGTTTTCCGTAACCGCCAGCAATCCGTTCGACCAGGCCTTTGACAATGTCGTTGTTTCGGATGCCTTGCCGGATGGGATGACTTATGTGACCCATGTGGCATCAGCCGGAACCGTGGCGATATCAGGACAGAGCCTGACCTGGACAATCAGTTCCCTGCCCGCCGGTGCAAGTAACACATTGACAATTGCCGTGGAATTAAACAAGCAGGGACCGTTGGTCAACACTGCCACCTCCCCCGGCTCCGAATCGGCCAGTGCTACGGTTTTAGTCCTTGCCAGCGCCGTGACTCACTTCCGAATGGACGAGACAGTGGGCTCATGGACTGGCACGGCTGGAGAGGTGATTGATAGCGGGGGAACTGAACTGCACGGCAGGCGCCGGACCAGTTCCTATCCGACCAGCACCAATATTGTCGATCCTGATCCGACCATTGCCTCTGAGCATGCCTCGGTTATTGGTGGGTTCTGTAATGCCGCGTCTTTTGATGGGAACGCTATCGTTGAAGTCGGGGAGAGTGCACTGTTTGATTATACAACTCAGCTATCTGCATCAGCATGGATTTATCCAACGGCTTATCCGTCCGGCAGTGGGCTCTATTCAATTTTGTCCAATGATGTCAACTATGAGTTTCACCTCAACTCTTCAGGACAATTGTACTGGTGGTGGAACTCTTCAACCCTGACCTCTGCAACAAAGATTCCCCTCAATCAATGGACCCATGTCGCCATTACTTTTGATTCGTCCTCGGGGGTCCGGCGGCAGCGCATTTATATCAATGGCGTGCAGGATGCAAAAACCAACAACTGGCAGGGAACGTTAAAGTCGAATCCCTGTAACTTTTACATCGGTGGTGATATCTCCACCGGGGCCACCTGCAATAATATTATAAACGAGCGAAATTTCCGGGGCATGATTGATGAGGTGAAGCTTTACAGTTTTGAGTTGAGTGCCGAAGAGGTCAAAGCCGACATGATGCTGGGGCGATCCTGTTCCGGGACCTTTGATCATATTCAGATAGAGCACGACGGAACCGCATCCATTTGCGCTCCTGAGCGAGTCACGTTTCGTGCTTGTATGGATTCCTCTTGCAGTGCACTTTACCCAGGATCGGTCACCGTTGGGTTAAACGATGATGGTTGGGTTGGTAGCAATACCTTTACTTTTAAGGGGGGTATTGCTTCATATTATTTGAGCCGGTCAAGCACAGGCACCGTTACCCTTGGCACCAAGAGCGTTACCCCAACTCCTTCCAATTCAACACGTTGTGACAATGGAACCTCGCAAAGTTGCTCCCTGGATTTTGAAGCTGCCTCCTGCGACTTTGATGCGGTCGAGCCAGGTGCTGCCCCGCAGACGCCTATTTATACCAAGCTGGCTGGGCGATCTTTTGATATCGATATTCTGGCGTTGCTCGGTTCCACCAGCATTAATGCCGATTACACCGGGACTGTATCCGTTGACCTAGTTGACGCCTCGGAGTCTTCCTGCCCGACCGGGAATGGTCTCAATACCGCCACTGACCTCTCTTTTTCCCAGGCCGATGCGGGTCGAAAGACGGTCTCTTTCAATTATTCTCCAGCAGCACGCAATGTCAAGGTGCGTGCCCTTGTGGGCGGTTCGGCACCGGCCTGCTCTTCTGATAACTTCGCCATTCGACCGCAGAGTCTTGATGTTACCTCCAACAATGCAACGAATTTGAATCTAAGTGGAGGGGCGGTGATTGCTGCCGGAGCCCCATTCAATTTAACGGCGACCGCTGTCTCCGGTTATGACGGTACGCCACAAATAGACAATACGCTACTTGTTGGCAGCCCGGCGGCCGGGGTGCTTGCCGGAACGTTTTCCGCCGCATCCGCGCTGACTGGCGTTGCCAGCGGAACGGAATTTTCCTACACTGAAGTCGGACATTTTGGTCTCGATCAATATGCTGTTTACGATGACAGCTTCACTGCCGTTGACCAGCCGGGCGATTGCGTCTCCGGCTTCTCCAATAGTTTGTCCTCCGACCGCAAATACGGCTGCTTTTTCGGGAGCCCGGAAATTCCCTTAGTGATCGGGACCAGCGGTTTTGGGCGCTTTGTCCCGGCCCGTTTCAATGTCAATAGCAACACGCCACTTCTTGGCTCAGCTTGTAATGGCGTTTTTACCTACCTGGATCAACCTTTTCCCTTTGTAACGAATCCGCAATGGACCGTCACGGCGTTGAACCGCTCAGGTGATACCACTCTGAACTATGCCGGGAGCTATTGGCATATGAACTCTGGCATCGGTGGGCGAAGCTATAGTGATAATTCCGGTAGTCCAGCAATCTTGGCTGTCGCCACTGCGGGTAGTGGTAGTTGGAGTGGCACGGCGGATAATGATGGCGTCGGCATCCTAACCCTTGCAGATGAAGCCCTGGTTTACAGTAAGCCTGCTGCGGTCACTGCTCCTTTTAACGCCAATGTCGATCTGACTTTAAGCGCTGACGATTTAACGGATACGGACGGCGTTTGTTATGATCCTGAAGGTGACAGTGTCTGTAACTCATATACGATTGCAGCAATTGCCGGAACCGAACAGCGCTACGGCCGCTTGCTGCTCCAGAATGCCTACGGCCCGGAAACCTTAGCGCTGACTATCCCGGTCCGGGCTGAATTTTTTGATGGGACGGCTTTCGTGGTGAACACGGCTGATGGGTGCAGTGCCGTTGACAGTGCCAATTTTGCATTGGGCAATTACCAGAACAATCTGGCGGACGGGGAAACCGTCATTGCGGGGAACGGCAGTTTGGTCAATGGTTTGAATGATGCTGCTATCAGCTTGAGTGCGCCCGGCACTGGCAATGATGGCAGTGTCGACCTGACCCTGGATCTGTCAACCGCGACAGGAGCGGGTCTGCCCTGGTTGCAATTCGACTGGAACGGTGACGGAACCGTCAACAACCCCACCTGCCAAGCCACTTTTGGAATTTACCAGGGGAATCCGCGTCTAATTTATCAGCGTGAATCGGTCTGGTAACCTAATTCCTCCATCTGAAAAGCCAAGAATGAACTGACCCTGAGCCCTATGGATTTCCACCATAGGGCTCTTTTTATGGATTGCTTCGGCACATGATTCCAAATTCCTCAGATTTGGGACTGGTTATCGTGATTGGCGCAATACGCGATCCCTTTCTAGTTTTCATCCGGAAACGGCCCTTTTCTGCTGTGGCGGTGTCAATCTGCGGGTTTTCTTGTGCGGCGTAAAGAACTACGCCTCCGCGCATCCCCTTGATGTCCTTGCCACAACGAAAAATTGCTCGTTTCCAATCTGAAAACTTATGCGTTGGCATCCGGAGTTTCCGGATGCCAACTTTCTAGCTTTTTTATTGACTGCCCAATTGCCAGTAGGAAGAAATAAATCAGTAAAATAAATGGCTTGATTTCCCTCTGGGGGGAGATAACGGCCACTTTGACACGAGAGCTTTGCGGAAATATATAGCAAAAATATTATTGACAAATGCACAGAAATGATAGTAATACGTAATTCAAAAAAGAATAGCGACATGAATATCGAGTTATGAAAAGCTCGTTTTTCAATGATGAAGCCTTGAACTTCGTTCGTAAGTTTAAATGTAAATATTGATGATTCATTAATGTTTATCGTATTTTCGCTCTTCCTCCCGGCGGAAAGCGTCTCTGTTAAGCATCAGCCCGCAATTATCTGTCCAAAAGGGTTGTTCAACATATTTTAAAAGATCTTTATTAATTCGGTTGCAGCCCAACACCCAGATGCTCTTTTCCGGGTGTTGGGCTTTGCCCTTTGGGGTTTTTATATTTCATAAATAAACATCGTTCCGGGAGAGAGTATCCCCCAGGAAAATTCTGGTCTGAATCGATATTTTTTTAATATATATCGAAATGAATATCGATATCGACAACAGCTGAATAGATAGCTTCAGGCGGTACTGCGCAGTCCTTGTTTTGAGAGCTGGTTGAGCCATGCCCTCCACATGTTGTTTATGTCATGAAATTAAATATTGCTTGGTGCTACCAAGATTTTTCAGGTCAGCAACTGATTTATTTATCGGCAATTTAGCCGACCTCTATTTATTTCTAAGAGGCTCAATAGGGTGAAAAGGGTGGTCATAATGAAAGAGTTCAGGCGAGTGAAGTGGTTACCGATAAAAATGGCTCAAAAGTCCATAATAACAGCTTCCGCAGCACCGGGACCGCGATTACGCAGCCCATGGATGTCGTTGTGTGCTTTGCTGGCGATACACCTGCTGTTTGCTGTCCCGGTGTTCGCCGCGCCCCAAGGGGGACAGGTCACCAGTGGCAGCGCCACGATCAATCAGGAAGGCACTGTCACCAATATCGATCAGAACAGCGGCAAGGCGATCATCAACTGGCAGCGTTTCGGGATTGCTCCCAACGAGACAGTCAATTTCAACCAGCCCAATTCTCATGCGGTGGCACTGAACCGGGTTGTCGGCCGTGAAAGCAGCCTGATCGAAGGGGCGCTCAATGCCAACGGACAGGTGTTCCTGATCAACTCAGCCGGGGTGACCATTGCGAACGGGGCCAGCATCAACACCGCCGGGTTCGTCGCCAGTACGCAGGATATCAGCGATGCGGATTTCCTCAACGGCGACTATACCTTCAGCGGGGATTCCGACGCTGCCGTCATCAACCTGGGCACCATCACCGCCACGGACGGCCGCTATGTCATCCTTCTCGGCAAGACTGTTTCCAATCAGGGCCTGATTACCGCCACCAAAGGGACGGTCGTCCTGGCCGGCGGCGCCCAGACCACCCTCAATTTCAATGGCGATTCCATTGTCAGCGTGACGGTGGACCAGGGGACGCTGGATGCTCTGGTGGAGAACAAGGAAGCCATCTACGCCGACGGCGGCAACGTGATCCTCACCGCCAAGGCGGCGGATGATCTGCTCAGTGCCCAGGTCAATAATACCGGCATCATCCAGGCCCGAACCATCGACGACCTGACCGGGTCCATCGAACTTTACGCCCACGGCGGCACCACTACCGTGGACGGCACCCTAGATGCTTCGGCACCCAATGGTGGCGACGGTGGGTTCATAGAAACCTCGGGCGATACGGTAACCGTGGCGGACAGTGCCGTGATCACCACATTGGCTGGTGATGGAGAAACCGGCACCTGGCTGATTGATCCTGATGGCTTTGTCATCAGCAATGACGGCGGCGATATCAGCGCCACCCTGCTGGGCACCCTGCTCGACAGCAACCACATCACCCTGGAATCGACCCAGGGCAATGGAGATAACGCGGATATCGATGTGAATGACGCAGTGAGTTGGTCGGCCAACACCACTTTGACGCTGACCGCCACCAACGACATCAACATCAATGCCGCAATAAGCGCCGGCGGCGAGGATGCCGGCCTGGATCTCAATTATGGGAGTGACTACAATATTGCCGACGGAGGCAGCATCACCTTGAGCGGGGCTTCGGCCAGTTTGACCGTCAACGGCAACGCCTACACCCTGATTCATAGCATGGATGCTCTAGCCGCCGTGGACGGGACCGGCCGTTACGCGATCGCCGAGGATCTGGATGCTGCCGGCACCCTCTACAGCAGTGCCTTGGTCAACACTCTCTCCGGCACTTTGACTGGGCTTGGGCACGGTATCAGCAATCTGACCATTAGGGGCTATAAATATGTGGCTCTGGTCGGCAAGGCTGATGCAGGCAGCGTCATCCGTGATTTGCATCTGGTTAATGCGGACATCACCGGCGGCTACTATGTCGGTACCTTGGTCGGCCAAAGTTATGCTGATATCAGTCATGTCAGTGCCAGTGGCAGCATTACCGGCACTTGGGCCAGCGATAGTAGCACGGGTACCAAGTATGCCGGTGGGTTGATCGGCTACCAACGTAACGGCAGCGTTACCAATGCCCACGCTGACGTCGATGTTACCGGTCACAATGATACGGATACTGACGAGAATACTGCCTCAAAATTTATCGGCGGGCTGATCGGTTATGCCAAGAACACCAGTATCAGGGACAGCTCTGCCAGCGGCGCAGTCACTGGATCAAACCATGTCGGCGGGCTGCTTGGTTACCTCTACGGCTCTAGTTCAGAAAGGTCAATTCTCAGCAACAGTTATGCAACTGGCATAGTTACTGGCACCGAATGGGGGACCTCCCTCGCTCCTCAGCCCAGCGAAAACCTTGGTGGTTTGATTGGCTGGGCTGGCTGGAGCGAGATCAGCGACAGCTACGCCAGCGGCGCTGTTATTGGTGGGATAAAAATGGGTGGGCTGATTGGCAAAAGTGCCAACAATATCATCAATAACGTTTTTGCCAGTGGCGTTGTTACCAGCAGTTATTCTGGAGAAAACGACACCACTCAAGGCCGCATCGGTGGGCTGATTGGGGAGAGTACAACAGATGCCATTAGCGACAGTCATGCCACTGGTGACGTTTCCGGTAAGAACGATGTCGGCGGGCTGATCGGTTATGCTGCAGGCACCCCCTCAAGCTCAACGACAGTCACCAATTGTTATGCCTCTGGCGATGTTACTTCAAACAACAATAATAGTGCAGCCAATACAGGAGGTCTGATCGGGCGTAGCGAGCACGCCATTGTAACCAGCAGTTATGCCACTGGCGACGTTACCGTTGCAAGTGGGAGCAATCACACCGGTGGACTGATCGGCGAGTCCTCATACACGGATATCAGCAGCAGCTTTGCGACCGGCAACGTTATAGGCGCAAATGGTGTCGGTGGTTTGATCGGAGCGCTGTACTACAGCAACATCAGTGACAGCTACGCGACCGGCAACGTTACAGGTGAAGGTGGTTTTGTCGGCGGTTTGGCAGGAGCTGCTGGAGAAAGTACGCTGACCAATGTCTCAGCCAGTGGCAATGTCTACGTCAATATCCTTGGTCTCCCCGGTTCTGCGGATTATGTGGGTGGGCTCCTCGGCAGTGCCGACGGCAGCACTATTACCAACGCCACTGCCAGTGGGAATGTCACCGTTGAAGGAAATAATTCTGGAACAATTGGTGGGCTGCTTGGCAATTCGGACAACAATTCAATAAGCGATTCCACAGCTACCGGGTCGGTCGCCTTAAACGGTAATAACGCTGGACGCCTGATCGGAACAACAATTGACAGTGAAGGTGAGACGACCGTGACCAACAGCACTTACACGGACGTGGCGGCCGAAGCCGCCTGGCAGGAGCGGCAAGAAACTGCACTGGACACGGCGACCACTGTCTCCAGTAGTGAAGAACAGGGCGCATACACGATGGACAAAGTTGATAATTGGAATCAAGAAACCGCCTCCGGCTCGCCGGTCGCTTCATCGGCGGCAGCGGTTGAGGGAACTATAGCTTACGTCGATTCTGCCAATTATTCTAGCCACATCAGAAGCATTGAAATCGACGGTGTGCGCTATAACCTGGAGGACGATAAAGGCCCTTCGAACTCTGATAAATAAAATGGCTTTTTTTCCCCGGTGCCAGGGCCCGGCACCGGGGAACGGCCGTAATAGAGGGGGCTGCCAACGGCCAAAAACGGATACCCCGGGAAGGAGGTTCCCTTTTTTTGTAAAAAGGAAATTAATTTAACTCGTTTCTAGATGAAAAGACAACTTTAACTTGAAAAGGAGAGGCAAGATGAAAAAGTGTTTTTCAACATTGCTGATCGCATTAACTGTCTTGCTGGTAACGGCTGGTTCAACCATGGCCGCAGTACAGATCGGAGTAGCTGCTGGGTTCAACGATACTCTGACTGCTCTTATTGCAGCTTTTTCCAATGAAACAGGAACGGATACTGAAGACTGGTCGGTAACCTATGCATCCATGAGTGTTCTCAATACTAACGTTGTCAATGCACTGAATGGCGGTCAGGACACTCCTTACGACTTGTTTCTATCAGCTAATACCGCAATCCCGTTGAACTTGTATAATAACTACGCCGAAGTCCACAGCCCTTTTAACTATGCTCAGGGAACTTTGGTCATGTGGTCACACCGCAATACCTACAATGTAAGTAGCGGAATGATCCCCAGTACATATTTCGTCGATGGAAATAAAGTCGATATTTGCACTTCAGGCGGTTCTTATGGCCAAGCTGCAGCTTATGTCCTAGAGAATACCAATATTCTGGATGGTACCCCACCTAGCACCGTCGACCCTGACGACCCTGCACTGGTTACCCGCCAAACCCAGATGTACGAAGTTGTCGCCAATGTAACAAACCTTTCAAATGTCTACGATATCGGCATTGTCGGCAATGCCCAGGTTTGCAACGGTAGCGGTAGTTATAGAGATACTGGTGACTATCAGTATGACTCTTATTATACCTTTGATGCTTCAGCTCATCCGACCATCTCCTTACTACAGGCCGGAGTCAGAATTGATCGCGACCTTGATGATGAGAATGATATTGCTCTAAGTGATTTCATTGATTTTATCCAGTCCTCTAGTGGTCGGGCAATTATTTCCAACTACTGCTATGCCCTGCCGCCGCAAGAAGAATAAACAATCCAAACCCGGTTCTTCAGAACCGGATAACTTAGTAACAAACCTGGAGGGAGGCGGCGGCTGCCGCCTCCCCATTAATTCAATAATTGAAAAGTGTTGTGGACCGCTAACTTGGAGTCTCTCTTAATGAAATTTACAGATTAGTCAAAAGAACGGACATCTCATGAATAGACCTACATTCAAGGGCACCGCTTGCGGGGCGGTCGCCTGGTTGTTTTTTTGTGCCATATTGCTGCCCGGTTCGGTTGCAGCCGCACCCGCAACTCCCAGTTACGATGCTGGTAGCGCCGTACAGGAGGCCAGACCACCACAGCAATCACCGGTTGAAAAGCCGCAGGAGGTGCCGGAAATACCGGAATTGAAAGTTGAACCTTTTACCCTGCCGGACGGAGAAACTATTTTTATCCGCGATTTCCGGTTTGCAGGCGTTGCAGAGACTGAGCTTGCAGCGGTCCGGGAATTGGTTGCTCCCTATCGCGACCGGGAACTGACCCTGTCCGAGATCTACGCCGCAGCCGGCAAGATCACCGCCTATTACCGCAATAAAGGTTTCCTGGTGGCGCGGGCCTACGTACCCAAACAGGACGCCAGCGCAGGTGTGTTGCTGATCCAGATGGTGGTCGGCCGGTATGGCAAAATCACGTTGCAGAACAATTCCCGGAGCCGGGACCAGGTCATTGCCGGGATTTTTGACAACGCGATGCCGGCAGGAGAACCGGTGGCACGGGACGACCTGGAACGGGCCATGCTGCTGACCAGTGATCTGCCGGGGGTCGGGATGCCAAAGATTGCCATCAGTCGTGGCGAACAAGCGGGAACCACTGACTTTGCCGTGGCTGTGGACCCGACTTCGCGGGTGGAAGGGTATCTGCTGGCCGACAACTATGGTTCACGCTACACCGGGAAAGAGCGATTATCGGCCGGCCTGCAGGCTAACGAATTATTGGGCATTGGCGATCAGCTGGCGTTGAACGGCCGCACCAGTAAGGCCAGCGGCTTGCAAAACGGCCAATTGGATTATCTGTTTCCTCTCGGCTACAGGGGGCTGCGCCTGGATCTGGGGATTGGGCGGACCACCTATGAGTTGGGCAGTCTCTATCGGGACCTTGACGCCAAAGGGACCGCCGATACCTTTCGAGTGGGACTCAGTTATCCCTGGCAGCGCAGCAGCAGCGAAACCCTGACTTTGTCCTTTGACATAGCAGCGCGGCGATTGCGGGATGAGATGCTTGGCGAGGTTATCAGTAAAAAACATTCTTATGTCGCGACGTTGGGCGTCTCAAGGTTGAAATACGGAACCCTGTTCGGGCTCAGGTCCGTATCGTCGTTGACAGGCGGCTTCAGCTACGGTGATTTGAGCTTTCCGGATGATGACCAGGAAGCAGCTAACAAAGCCGGAGCGGATACCGCCGGACGTTTTGCCAAGTTGACCCTGGGCTTTCGGGAGCAGCTGCAACTGAGCCAGAAGCTGACTTTAAGCGCCAGACTTCAGGGGCAAAAAGCCCTCGGCAATAAAAACCTTGATGGCAGCGAACAGTTCACTTTGTCCGGCCCGGAAGGGGTTCGCAGCTATTATACGGGACTGATGGGGGATACCGGTTACCTGGCAGTTGCCGAGGTCAAATATGCGTTGCCGCCCGTGTTGCAAGTGAACAACAGCGTTGGGTTGTTCACCGATTTTGGGCGTACTTATCTGGAAGATGGCGATTTTACCGACAGTCCACACAGTTATCGGTTGAGTGATGTGGGAGTTGCTTACTATGTCAATTACGAATACAGCCAGGGGCGTTATCTGATCGGGACATTGCAGGCGGTCTGGGCCTATGGGCCTGATCAGGATACCGGGAATGATGATTCCAACTCGCGGATTCTCGGCCAGGTCGGGATCACGTTTTGATTGAGGAGGAAAAAAACTGTTATGGAATGGCTAACGGGGGCGGTTGATTACGGCGTCATCGGTCTGCTGGGGATATTAAGCGTGCTTGCCGTCGCTGTCTTCATAGAGCGCTGGATGTTTTACCGCCGCATTCAGCTGACCGAGTTCACTGATTTGAAAGCCCTGGAGCTGGAACTGACTGGAAAACTATCGGTAGTTGCTTCGATTGCCAGCAATGCGCCCTATCTGGGATTGCTGGGGACAGTTCTGAGTATCATGCTGACCTTTTACCGGATCGGCCAGAATGCCTCCATGGATCCGACCCGGATCATGACCGGGCTAGCGTTGGCGCTTAAGGCGACGGCAGTCGGCCTGGTCGTGGCCCTGGTGGCGGTGGTGCTGTATAACAGCCTGCTACGCAAGGTCAAAGTGCTGATGCTCAAATGGGAGATCAACCATGGATGAAAAGCCCTTTGAAACCATGAACGTCATCCCGTTTGTGGACATCATGCTGGTGCTGCTGACCATTGTGCTGACCACATCGAGCTTTATCGCGTCCGGAAGGTTGACCGTCAACCTCCCGCAGGCAACGCAGAGCGCGAGCGAACACCAGGAGGACCATCGTATCGAACTGGGGCTTGGCGGCGTGATTGTCTTTGATAACAAGCCGGTCACCCTGGCCGAACTTGCTGTTGAACTGGAGCGGTTGCAGCCGGAAGCCGTGTTCATGATCCGCGCCGACCGGGAGATTCCCTTGCAGCTGTTTGTTGATGTGGCGGACCTGTTGACCCAGTTCAACTTTACCAAAGTCACGATTCAGACCGAGGGCCGTTCGTAGGGGAGAATCATGAAGCGGCGTTTTAAACTATGGCAGGGGCTTCTGGTATCGCTGGCGATTCATGCGGCTCTGATTGTCCCGTTGGCGCAGGGCATTTCGTTGTCCCGACCGGTACAATCGCGGCAGCTGGTCATGAATCTGGAGGGGATGCTCAGTCACCGGCAGGTGGAACAGCAGCAAGTGAAACCAGTGGTGGCACCTCCGCCTCCGCCCCAAACGGTGCCGGAGCCACCTCCGGAAGATCTGCCCAAACCAGAACCACCGAAACTCAAACCTAAGCCTAAACCTGAACCACAGGTGGAACAACCGCCGCCTAAGCCAAAAGTGGTGAAACGGCCACAGCCGTCCAAGGAGACCATTGTTCGTCAGGAGGAACCGCCAGAGCCGCAGCAGCACGTCGCCCCGGCGGCTCCGCAACCGGTCCCTGTCGCGGTGAGCGCCGGGCAGCAAGGTTTGGAGCAACGGATTCAAGAGGCTTTGCGCCGGCAGCGGGAAGACGCTCTGAAAGCGCAGTTTCAGAGGTATTTGCAAAGTCTGCGCAGCCAGTTGCAGCGCAATCTGGTTTATCCTGCCACGGCCAAACTGTCCGGGATGCAGGGGATCACGGTGATCGGCTTTACCGTGACCAGCGCAGGTGAAATTCGCAGTAATTCATTGCGGGTGATTAAGTCGAGCGGGTTCCCTGAGCTGGATCAAAACGCCTTGGCAACGGCGCGATTCAGCGCACCGTTTGATCAGCCGCCACGGGAGATCAAGGTCTCGATAGCGGTATCTTTTGAAGTGAGTATTTGAACATCTGCCGCTCTCACAGGCTGGTTCAAAAACCGCCTGCTCAAAAGCTGGCCACTTAGCGGCTTGTCGCGTCATGGATTGGTTGTGAGCCGATAAGTTATTTAGCAAAACTACTGACGTCGCAGGATCGGTATGTGTACCGATATTTTAATTATTCACAATGAAAGGAATAGCGAGATGAAGCATCTGATCATTTGTTTTCTGGCGGTTGTTTTAGCCATCCCCGCTCAAGCTGAAACGCTGCGGACAGCGGCCGGAGCAGGCTACAAAAAGGTCGTGGAGCAGTGGGCGCATCTGTATGAGAAGCAGACCGGAGACAAGGTCGAACGTATTTACGGAAACATGGGGCAAGTCACCGCCCAAGTCAAACAGGGGGGAGGAATCTGCCTGGTCATTGGTGAAAAGTCCTACCTGTCGAGCCATGGGCTGCCGATTGTTTCTTTTCGTTCTATCGGCCAGGGCCGTCCGGCGCTGGTCACCCGTAAAGGCCTGACTCTAAGCCGAGTCGATGACCTGAACAACGCCGAGTTCAAGCGTATTGTTGCTCCTGACTATGAAAAAGCCATCTATGGCCGTGCCGCCCATCAAATTCTCGACCATGACAACTACCGCCACCTCCTCGACAAAACAATGGCGGTCGGTACGGTACCGCGAAGCGGTGGATATGCCATCAGCGGTGAAGTTGATGCCGCTTTTATCAACATGACTTTCGCTTTGGCCAACCAGGACAAGTTTGGCTCGCTGGTTGAGCTGACCGAAGGCTTTCAGCCGATTGAGATCGTTGTCGGGACTCTGTCCGGTTGTGAAGAGAAACCCGAGGTCAAGCAATTTGTCGGGCTGTTGCAGAGCGACGCCATGCAGGCGAACAAGCTTGCCGCAGGTTTATGAGGGATCCTCTGAGCGTGCAATAGCATTGTATTTCGTATTCCCCGGATTTATTGCGCCGGTATGGGGTCATCTGCTTCCTGCTGTGGCGGGATGATCGCTGTGGTGTGTCTGCCTTCCGCTCTCACGACAGTGCCGGCCTGAAGAATCTATTTCGTTGCCATCCGGAAAGCCCGGAGGGCAACAGTGCCAGTTTTTATCAGGAAACGGTCCTTTCCCAGATGAAAACTATTTATTTAACTTATCAATGAAATAAGGAGTTGCAATGAAACGGATTGTTATGTGTTTATTGGCGTTTTTTTTGTGCCTGGCCGGAAGTGCGGGTGCCATAACGCTGCAGGAGGCCTTGAAGAGCGGGAAAGTCGGTGGCGAAATCAAATACATGTATGTCGATGGTTCGGACACCAGTGTTGATGCGGCAAAAGGCATTGACGACAAAACATCCCAGGCGGCAGCTATTCATCTGAATTATGTATCCGGCGATTTCTATGGATTCATGGCCGGGATCTCCTTTGAGCGCAGTCACGATTTGACCAGTGACAGCGATACCCCTGAACCGCGCCTGGCCTTCAGTGAATCCATGATGAGTCAGTTTTACCTGCAATACAATTATCAAAAGTCTCTTATCAAGGTTGGCCGTCAGTATATCAATACGCCTTTGATCAAAAACAATAAAGGTTGGGCAATGTACGATTCTTTTGATGCGGCCGTGCTGACGCTCAACGCGTTCCCCGATACTGTGATCAGTGCAATCTATATCAAAGACTGGAACACCACCTGGGGGAACGTCCCTGATGTCCACTATGAAGATCCGGTCTATTCACTCTATATCCAGAATAAAAGCGTCAAAGGCTTGAAATTGACGGGGCAGTACATGACAACATCGCAAAAAGGGAATAACGGCGATATCCCTTCCAAAACCATGGACGGATATGACACGTATTTCGCCCAGGGCGATTATAAACTGCCGACCGCCTTTCCCCTGACGCTGAGTCTGCAGGGCGGCGGTGCCAGTTTCGATAAATCATCCGAGGACGACACCCGGTTTTACGGAGTTAAATTGGCCACCAAGGTGTTTAATATCCAGCTTGAAACGGCTTTTACCTCGGTTGATGATGATAATGATTTCCCCGGCACCCTGGGGCAAGTGGCTAACGCTGCCATGTTCAATCATATGCTGATCAACACTTCGTTATTTGCCGGGCTCGATAGCTTATCCTTTAAGGCTGGGTACGATTTTGCGGATTTGGGGGTGAAAGGATTGCGGACCAGTCTGATGTATACCACCTTCAGCCAGAGCGACGCCGGGATGAGTCATAGTGCCCGGAATATGGATGACTCTTATGAAGTTGATCTGGATGTAAGATATGCCTTCTCAGGATACTTGAAAGGCCTGGGTCTGCGGGTGTGGGCGGGGTACGCCAGTTATGATCTGGGCGTCCCTGCCGACGTCAACGACAACGATGGTAATGACGACGATGTGACCTATGTCCGCTGTTTTGTAGACTATAAATTTTAGCTTGCGTAATTCCCTCAACAGGCCGGTTCAAAACTATGGACGTTAGCCTTGTTGATTCCTAAGATCTGGTTCTTTCCCCTTTTGACGGGGGAAGGGCAGGATGGGGGAGCAGCCTTCCTAACGCTATGCCCGTGAGCCAAAAATATCAGCCTGAAGGCTGTTCCGAGTGAGACCAATAAAAAAGCCCTGCCGAATTTCGGCAGGGCGATTCTATTGCAGCTGACCAGCAGAAAATTATTTGTCACACAGATCGACTTTGATGTCCCAGTCCTTGATCCGCATGGTGCCGTTCTGTGCCAGGTTGAGTTGCATCTTGAAAGCGCGGTCGAACAGCTGCGGCTCATGACCGATCCCTTTGGCCAGGCACTCCTTGGTGGCCATTTCCAGGTATTCGTTGAGGATCGGTTTGTACTCCGGGTGGGCGCATTTTTCGATGATCAGCTTGGCCCGCTCTTTCGGGGCGACGCCGCGCAGATCGGCCAGGCCTTGCTCGGTGACCAGCACGTCGAGGTCGTGCTCGGTGTGATCGATGTGCGGGGCTTTCGGAACCACGCAGGTGATGCCCAGGGGGTCGGTTTTGCTCGGCCGGGTTGATGGGCTGTGCATGATCTTGAGGTAGCCGTTGCGCAGGTAATCGCCGGAACCGCCCAACCCGTTGATCATCCGCGTGCCGCCGACCAGGGTGGAGTTGGCGTGGGCATAAATATCGAACTCGACCGGGGTGTTCATGGCGATGACACCAAGGCGGCGGATCGGCTCGGGCGCATTGGAGATCGACAGCGGCCGCAAGGTGATCTTGTCGAAATATTTTTCCCAGTTGTCGAAGAAGCGCGGGAAGCCGGGGTTTTCCGACAACGAGAGCGAGCAGGCGGAAGCGAATTTCAGGTTGCCGCCGTCAAAGAAGTCGAGCATGGTGTCCTGCAGCACTTCGGTATACACCGAAAGGTTGGTGAATGGCCCCTTGGCCAGGCCACCAACGACGGCGTTGGCGATGGAACCGACGCCGGACTGCAACGGCAGCAGGTGCTCGGGCAGCCGGCCTCTTTTCACTTCATGGGCAAAAAATTCCATGATGTGCCCGGCGATGGCTTCGGAGGTGTCGTCCATCTCGGCAAAGGCGCGGCCTTTGTCGCGGTTTTTCGACTCGACCACGGCAATGATTTTTTCCGGATCGCAGGGGACATACGGGGAACCGATGCGGCTGTTGGCCTGGGTGATCAGGAACGGAGCCCGATGCGGCGGCTTCTGCTGCATATGAATGTCGTGCATTCCTTCAAAGGAGGGCTGTCCGGTGTTAACTTCGATAATGATTTTGTCGCACAGGTGCAGGGCTTCGGCAACGATGCCGCAGGAGGTGGTCAAGGCCAGTCCGCACTCTTCGGTGATGGCAGAAACTTCGACAATGCCAATGTCATAGCGACCGTTCTCGGTGTAGAAGCCGTAGCCGGCGTCCTGGGCAAAGTGGCCAAGGTGTTTGTCGCCCATCCGAATGCGGCCCGCGTTAATCCCCTTGGCGATATTTTTGCCGGTCTGGTAAGGCCAGCGGCGGTCAATCATATCGAGGGTCGCCCAGCGGTCTTCGGTCTCTGCACCGACCGAGGCGCCGATGAACAGGTTGAACTTCCATTTCCCCTGCAGATTGTTGGCCTCAACATAGTCGGCCAGGGCAATAGGCACGGCTTTGGGGTATCCGGCGGGGGTGAAGCCAGACCAGAGCAGGTTCTGCCCAGGGTTGAAGAATTGGATGCAGTCTTCTGCCGACCTGACTTTACTGAGCAGCGACTTGCGACGTACGCGGTCCTCAAGTGTTCCGTATTCCGACATTCTCTCTCCTCCCATGATAAGGACACGGTGCAGATTTGGCACCTGTTTGGATATGCTGTAAAACAGCGCTATTCATTCTCCTGAACGGTCAAGCTGTCGATTTCAAAGATGAAAACAATCTTTTCTGAGACCGGAAAAGATTGTTTTTTAGGCTGACTAAAATAAAATGAGAACAGTGTTTCTTATATAATGCTGCTATCTGACAAGTCAAGGGGAAATGTGGGGTTGAAGAGGTAAATTATCATTTCTGGTAAGCTCTTTAGAGGCCTTTTCTGGAAGTAAAAAATAATTTTTAGAAACGCTGTTTATTTTTTAAGTGACGAGTATGTTTTATTTTTCAATGGGTTGCTGTCGTTGTTGGCAAAGATGCTGTTGAGTCCATTCTTTCCGGTGGGTGGAAAACAGCCAAGGAAGGGGTTGTGAAAAAATATATATATAAATAAAGAAATCTGCGGATGACGTTCATTTAACATCGGGGTACGATCGCGAACCGGGGCTGCGAAGAACTTTTGTCGGGATGGTGTTTGCCGGGAGGGTTGACCGTTGTCAGGTGATGTTATCGAGAGATAGGAGCTTATTTGTTCGACAGGTCATGAAGCACCGGCCTCTGCTCCGTAAATATGGGCAGAGGCCGGTTGTCAGGTGGGGATCAGTCTTCGCAAAGATCGACTTTGATGTCCCAGCTCTTGATTCTCATGGTGCCGTTGGCAGCCAGATTCTGCTGCATTTTGAAGCAACGGTCGAACAGTTGCGGCTCATGACCGATTCCTTTGCTAAGGCACTCCCGGCTTGCCAGGTCGAGGTAATCCTGCAAGATCGGCTTGTATGCCGGGTGAGCACATTTGTCGATGATTTTCTGGGCGCGTTCTTTTGGAGCCAGTCCACGCAGGTCGGCCAGCCCTTGCTCGGTGACCAGAATATCGAGATCGTGTTCGGTATGATCGATATGCGGGGCTTTGGGGACCACGCAAGTAATGCCCAACGGATCGGTTTTGCTGGGACGAACCGAAGGGGAGTGCATGATTTTCAAGTAGCCGTTACGCAGGAAGTCACCTGATCCGCCGATCCCGTTGATCATCCGGGTTCCTCCGACCAGGGTCGAGTTGGCGTGGGCATAGATATCGAATTCGATCGGGGTATTCATGGCGATGACTCCGAGGCGGCGGATCGGTTCCGGCGCGTTGGAAATCGACAACGGTCGCAGGGTGATCTTGTCCGCATATTTTTCCCAGTTTTTCATGAAGCGGGGAAAGCCTTCTTTTTCCGACAGGGAGAGGGAGCAGGACGATGCGGCGTCGAGTTTGCCGGAATCGAACAGGTCAAGCATGGTGTCTTGGAGGACTTCCGTGTAGACAGTCAGATTTTTAAACGGCCCTTTTGCCAGCCCACCGACCACGGCGTTGGCGATGGAGCCGACACCCGACTGCAGCGGCAGCAGGTTTTCCGGCAACCGGCCCGCTTTGACCTCGGCGGAGAAAAAGTCGAGGATGTGGGCGGCGATGGCTTCAGAGGCGTCGTCCGGGGCAGTAAAGGCGCGGCCTTTGTCGCTGAATTTGGATTCGACCACGGCGATAATTTTGTCACTGTCGCAGGCGAAGGACTCCCGGCCGATCCGGTCGCCGGCTTTGCAGATCAGCAACGGTTCCCGGTGCGGCGGCGCTTGCGGGGCCAGACAGTCGTGCATGCCGCGGAAAGAAGGCATGGAGGTGTTGACCTCGACAATGATTTTGTCGGCAATCATCAGGATTTCGCCGATAGCGCCGCATGATGCGGTCGGGACCAGGGAGCCGTCTTCGAGAATTTCCGAGACTTCAATCAGGGCGATATCGATTTTCGGGGTATAAAAACCGTACCCGAGGTCCTGGGCAAACATCGACAGGTGTTTGTCGCCCATGCGAATCCGGCCTTCATTGATCCCTTTGGCAATATTCTTACCGGTCTGATAGGGCCAGCGGCGGTCGATCATATCGAGTTCTGCCCAGCGGTTTTCGGTTTCCGCCCCGACCGAAGCGCCGATGAACAGGTTGAACTTCAATTGTCCCTGCAGGTTGTTCTTTTCAACGTGGTCAGCCAAGGCAATGGGCACAGCTTTAGGATAACCTGCGGGGGTGAATCCCGACCAGCCCAGGTCCATGCCGCTTTTAAAGAAAGGGATACATTCTTCTGCGGATTTGACTCTGTCAAGCAACGATTTGCGATGAACGCGATCAGCCAGTGTCCCGTATTCAGACATATTTTTTCTCCTGAATTAAGAAAATTGAAAAGGAAAGAAAGAGTTTTTGGGCCTTATTGAAATAAGGCGGAGAAACAGTTCACCCCTGAGTTAGACGACGGATGGGCAGCTGTTATGGTGCTTACCTGATGTCGTGAAAATTACGAGGGAATAGGCTCCAGAGCAAGATGCTCTTGCTGGAAATGACCTGTACAAACGGTGCCCATCATAAGCGGGCAAATGGTCAAGTCAAGAAAATATATCATTGGTGGTCTGATTGATGGCCTATATGGTAGGAGAATAGTGCGGACCGGTTTAATGCCAATAACAAACACCCCGCAGCCTTTTCGATTGTATTCAGGGCTACGGGGCGGGTTCATCGGTGACGGCCGCTCGGGGAACGTTTGGTTGGAACCGGTCGGTGCGGCTAGTGATCCGCCATCAGTTCGCGTGCATCTTCGGTCATCTCGCTGCTCGGATATTCTTTGACCAACTTGTCCAGCAGTGGTTGGGCTTTTTCGGCCTGGCCTGATTCCAGGTAGGCTTTCAGCAGATAAAAATAGGCTTCATCGCGATAATAGTAGTCGGGGTAGTCCTGCAGGACCTTCTCGAGGCGATGGATGGCAGGTTTGAACTGCTCCTTTTTGAGATAAAAACGACCGACGTAAACTTCGTGGTCCGCCAAGCGTGTTTGGCAGCGCAGAATCAGATTTTTTGCTTCCTGGGCGCGGGCGTGATCAGGGTAGCGGGCAACAAACTGCTGCAATGTCTGCAGCGCATTTTCCGTGAAGGTCTGATCTCGGTCTGCGGAAAGAATCTGATAGTAATAGCTCAATCCCAGCCGAAACATGATAGAGCCTTCGCGCGGGTCGTTCGGATGCTGGGTCAGGAAATCCTTGTAGGCCGAGGCTGCTTCCGCATAGCGCTTGGAAACGAAATACGCTTCGGCGATTTTGAGCTCGGCCAACATGTTCAGCTCGGGTGAATAGAAAGTGTCCCTGGCTTTTTCCCAGGAGGCGATGGCATCGTCGTAGAGTTGGCCTTCGAAGTAACGTTCTCCCTGCTGAAAATATTTTTGTGCATCGTCCTGCGGTTTGACTTTCGATCCGCCGCAAGCGGCGAGAAGAGCGCAGATGCCGAGTAATATGGTGTATCTGATGAGTTGTTTCATTCTTGATTCCTCTTCTATGAGTATTGAAGGCTCACAAGAAGCTACGGAATCCGCAGGTTTTTGTCAATTGATCTTGCTGGAACAAGGCGGGAACGACCAATTTTATCCTGTACTTCATTAGTTAAGCCCGCTCATGATGAGGCAACCGCTGTGTTTCTTTTCCGGTTGCTTTTGGTTGTTGGTTTCTTTTTTTTCGGCACTCAGGGATCCTTCGGGCGGGTTTGCCCGCGTATCGGCAACGCCTTTTGGCCCTGGCTGCGGGGCGGGGTCTGGTTCACTACGTAATTGACAGTTGTTCCGGCCTCATCAATAATAAGATGATTTGGTTTTGTGCTAGGAACGGGAAATGACATGCAAGTAATTTTTATTGGTGTTTGCGGCGGGCTGGGATGCATCGCCCGTTATCTGGCGTCCGGCTGGACTTACCAGTTGGTTGGCCGTTCGCTTCCTTTCGGAACTCTGCTGGTGAATGTCCTCGGGTCTTTCCTGCTGGGGTTCCTGATGACTTTTGCATTGCGCAGCAGTTTGTTGTCTCCAGAGCTCAGGGTTGGGATGACGGTTGGGTTTATGGGGGGATTTACCACTTTTTCGACATTTGCCTATGAAACGATGCGGCTGATCGAAGAGGGAAGTTTCTGGCAGGCCGGGGCCAATATTCTGCTGAACCTGACATTCTGTCTGGTCTTTGTTTTTGTCGGGATATGGCTGGCCCGTCATATGACAACACTATGAGCGAGGGTCTTATGCAACGACTGGATGGTGAACAGAGTCTGATGAGGGTGTTTATCGGGGAATCGGATCGTTACCAGGGCAGGCCGCTGTACGAAGCTCTGCTGGAGCTGTTCCGGAAAGAAGGTTTCGCCGGAGCCACGGTTCTCAAAGGAGTTGCCGGATTCGGGGCCAGGTCGCACTTGCATACGGATCGGCTGCTGCGCCTTTCGCAGGATCTCCCCCTGGTTATTGAGGTTGTCGACAATGAGGAAAAAATCGACAAAATCATTCCTCAGTTGGACGGGATGCTGCAAGGCGGTATGATTACTCTCGAAAGGGCGCGTGTCATCCGCTACAAAGAATAACGGATTGAGTTATGTTAAAAAGATTGCTACAGGTTTTTGCGCCGGAAGAAGCAGAGGAAGAGGCGCGGCAGGAACGGATTCCTCTAGCCGCGGCGGTTCTTCTGTTGGAAGTGGCCCATAGCGATGGAGAATTTCATCCCGCGGAACAGGCCCTGATCGGCGAATTGCTGCAGAAACATTTTGCCGTGTCCGCGGATTCCGTGAGCGGACTTCTTGAATTCGCAGAGATCACCCGGCAAAATAGTACCGATCTGCATCAGTTTACCCGTGATATCAACTGGGCTTTCTCTCAGGAAGAGAAAGAGCGTATTATTGAAGCGGTCTGGCAGCTGGTTTATGCCGACGGTCGTCTGGATCGATTCGAAGACGCCTTGATGAGGCAGTTGGGATCGCTGATCGGTCTTTCACATCGGCAACTGATCGAAGCCAAGTTGAAAGTGGCGCATTCGTGAAACCCAGCCTGACCAAGGTGATTCAATGGGGGCATGAACTGCTGGCCGAAGTTGTCGGTGCCGGGGATCTTGTCGTCGATCTGACCGCCGGAAACGGATATGACACTCTGGCTCTGTTGCATATGGTCGGTCCGGCCGGCCAGGTTGTCGCATTTGATATCCAAACCCAGGCTCTGAGCGCGACAGCGGATAAAGTCAAAGAACTGGCCGCTCCAGTCCGTTTTCACTATGATTGGGACGAACCACTGGAGCAAGCCGCCGGGGTTGATCTGGTGCTGCTCGGGCATGAGAACTTCGCCCGGGTCATCAGTGGAACTCCTCGGGGTATTATTGCCAACCTGGGTTTTCTGCCGGGCGGAGCCAGGGAGATCATCACCCGGCCGGATTCGACGCTCGCCGCTCTTGACCAGGCTCTTCAGGCCTTGGCGGTCGGTGGTCGACTGGCCGTTGTCGTTTATCCGGGACATCCCGGCGGGGCTGAAGAAGCCGCCACGGTTTCGGAGTTTTTGAGCGGGCTTGGGGAGTGCTCATACCAGGTATTGCAGGTCCGCGTGACCAATCGTTCCCAGGCCCCTTTTCTTTTGGTTGTTGAAAAAAGAGATTAAGCCGCTGAAGAGGACTGATTTCATGTTATATCGTATCCTGTTTTTGACCTTATTTGCCTGCACGCTATGTATTGCGGACGTGTCGGCTGCTCAGCCGGACCCCGCTGTGAACATTGCGGCAAATGCTCGATCAGGAGCCGGGTTTGACGATTTCGATGCTGCTTTCTCTGATGATTTCAGCTCCGGCAGACCGGCAGATGAAGTTCTCATCAATGACCCTTTCGAGCCGGTGAATCGCGGGGTCTTCTGGGTCAATGACAAACTGTATTTTTATCTGTTTAAGCCGATCGCCAGAGGCTACCGGCTGGTGTTGCCGCGGCCGGCGCGGGTGTCGGTCCGTAACTTTTTCTCTAACCTGACAACCCCGATTCGGGCGGGAAATGCTTTATTGCAGCTGAAGTTCCACGACTTTGGCACTGAGATTTATCGTTTTGCCATCAATTCCACCTTTGGAGTGTTGGGCTTTTTCGACCCTGCGGAATCGGTTGCTGGGGTCAAACAGCGGACCGAGGATTTTGGTCAGACCATGGGATTTTATGGTATCGGGCATGGCTTCTACCTGGTTCTGCCCATCGTCGGACCGTCCAGTCTGCGCGATGGAATCGGCAGCTTTGCCGACTCATTTGCCGATCCGCTGCGCTATGCCGACCTCAGGACTATGGAATATCTTGGTGTGAAATGGTTCGATGTGGAGAACCGTTTGTCTCTGGATCACGATACCTACGAAGGGATCGTCCAGGATTCGCTTGATCCTTACCTGTTTATGCGCGGGGCCTACGCCCAGCGACGTAAAGCACAGGTTGGCAAAGAGAGCTATAATATGAATATCTTTGAAGGTCCTGTATTTGACAGTGATCTATTAAATCCTTTTGAATGGTTTGGGTTTGACTGATGAAAAAATTATTTTTGAGCTTGTTATTGGTGTTGATCTGTACCGCGACTGTTTTTGCTTTGCCGGACCCGCAGAAGGAAGTCGCCAAGATGGTCGATTCTGTCCTTGAAGTCCTCAAGCGGACCGATCTTGATGTGGCCCAGAAAAAAGCTATGGTCAGCGGTCGGGTGCAGAAGTTCCTGAATATTCAGTCCATGGCGGAAAGAACCCTTGGCCCCTATTGGGCCGGTGCCACCGCAGAGCAGCGGCAGCAGTTTTCCGATCTGTTTCTCAAAGTGCTTGAGGGCACCTATCTCAACCGGATCGACGACTATTCCAACGGGACCGTCAAATATCTGATGCAGCGGGTCAAAGACGACAAGGCGATTGTCGATACGTCCATCGTCCAGAAGGACCTGGAAATTCCCGTGCAGTATAAAATGATTTACGAAAACGGCTCCTGGCAGGTTTTCGACCTGGTTATCGAAGGTGTCAGCCTGATTCGTAACTATCGGTCGAGTTATGGCGAAATTATCCGGCGTGATGGCTATGAAGGGTTGCTGGCACTGATGCAGAAGAAAGTTGCTGAGATGGAAGGCCGCAAATCCGTGCAGTAACCACTTTAAAAGAACACGCAGAATAAAAAGCCAGCCATTTGTCGCTGGCTTTTTTTTGATTTTACGGCCTCGATAAGCTTGCTCTCTGGATTGTTCTTCATATACTTATTGAGGCCCTGGAGGCGCATTGCTGTTGTCTTTGATGAAGCAGGCTGAACAACAGACTCCGCCTGCGTCTTCTGGGGTATTTCGAAAATCACCACATAAACCACAGGAAGGAGCCATATGATGAGGACATTGTTTTTGGGAATCCTATTGAGTACGTTTTGCTGCGGAGCAATTGTGACCAAGGCGCAGGCCAAAGATGAGTGGCATCAGCTGTCTGTACAGGATGCCAAGGAGAGCGCTTTGGGGCAGGAAAAGTTACGACCGGAAATCGGACTTTACATGAAAGGGCAGGATCACCCCAAGGTTATGAAAACCATGGGGGAGTATAAAACCAACCAGCGCACCAACGGGTTCGGAAAATCAGCCCAGCAGGCCTGTGACAGAGTCTTTATCTCAGCGCTCATGGCTTTGCAGGATCGGGCTGCAAAGGAGGGCGGAAATGCTGTGATCGATATCTATACGATTACCAAGGATAAAAAATTTGAAAGCGCCACCGAGTATTCCTGCATCAAAGGCGGTTTTGTGACCAATGTCGCCCTGATGGGGACGGTGGCGAATATCGCCAAATAGGTTTGACTGGGAGGGGGGGGGCTGTTGTTGAGCGAACGGCGGGATTGCTTTGGTTGGCGATCACCTGTCGCGCCATCCGGCGTGGCCCGGGCTGACAGCGTACTTGCCACAGCCTCCCTCCCGGTTTGAATTCCGTGCTTTCAGGGCACTTGACGCTGCGTCGGCCAGGGCAGCCAGGGCAGCCCGACGCGTAATCCTTCACGCATACGTTCGGCGGATCCCTGTTGATAGCCGTAAACCCTCACTCCGAAAATATGCAGCATGATGCTGGTCGCCCGTTGCCGGCTGACCATGCTGTCGAATTCACGTTCAAGGTAGCTCCGGTACAAGGTTTCGATCTCATCCAGTTTTGAGGACGCGAATTTATGGAGTTCTCCCCCCTCGGTCGCCAGTTCAAGTTGAGTTTTGACCAGAAAGCAACTGCAGTAATCCTTCCTGGTTGATTCTGCCACGAACATCTCCAGGAGTGTGCAGATTCCTTCCCCGATGCTTGGTGCGCTGTCCAAAGTACTGCGGATGCGCGCTAGGGATTTCTGGGCATAGGTCTCCAGCGCTTGCTGGAATAACCCCTCCTTACTGCCGAAGGCCAGGTAGATGGACCCTGGTTTAAGGCCGGTGTTTTTGACCACCTGCTGCATGGATGAGGCGCTGAAGCCGTGTTTCCAAAACAGCTTGGTGGACTGCTCGATGACTTTACTGCGGTCGAATTGTGCTCTTGCCATTTGGCGATCTCGCTGGTTGTTTTGAAATGTTCGGGTAAGCCTCACTATATACGAACTTGAACGATCATTCAAAATAAATGTTGACAGTAGCTTCTGGGTAGGCTTAACTTGAACGCTCATTCAAGTTGATTTTGATTCCAGACTTCGTGCGATGACCGAAAACGCAACAATCAACGAGTAGGAGAACGTTATGAAAGTATTTAAAAAGCATGATTTGGATTCCGCCCCGAAGGAGAGCAGGGTGTTGTTGGAAAACTCGCAAAAGGCTTTCGGGAGAATTCCCGGTCTGCATGCCGTCATGGCCGAAGCTCCCGGCCTGCTTGAAGGCTACCAACTGTTGCACAAGCTGTTTCAGGAATCCTCGTTCAATGCGGAAGAGCTGACCGTGGTCTGGCAGACCATCAACGTCGAACATGGTTGTACTTACTGCGTACCCGCTCACACGGGCATTGCCCAGATGATGAACGTGGCTCCCGCACTGACGGAAGCCCTCAGAAACAAAGGGCCGATGCCAACGGCGAAACTGCAGGCATTGCATGACACAACCCTGGCCATCGTAAGAAAACGCGGTGACCTGTCGGACGAAGACCTTGAAGCTTTTTGGGCTGCGGGATATGAGCAACGGCAGTTGCTGGAAATTATATTGGGGGTAGCACAAAAAGTGATGAGCAATTACGTCAATCATATCGCCAAGACGCCTGTTGACGAGGTCTTCAGGAAATTTGCCTGGCAACCTGCCGCATAATTTAATGGTTGCCTGTTTGCAGGTCGCGAAAAGGATGTCATCCTGAAAAGAACATACCGCGGATTAGTCACACAAAGACAATGAACTTTGACGGGAGTTACCGATGATAACTCTGGCTTTCGACGTTTATGGAACCCTGATAGACACGCATGGGCTTCTGGCCGAATTGGAAGAGCTGGTCGGCGAAAAAGCTCCGGCATTTTCACATACGTGGAGGGAAAAGCAGTTGGAATATTCCTTCCGCAAAGGCCTGATGCGGAAGTACGAACCATTTTCCGTATGTACTCGCCAGGCCCTTGATTTTACCTGCGCCGTTCATGACGCTAACTTGAGCCTGGAAAGAAAAGAGCACCTTTTGCGCCGTTATCGGGCTCTTCCGGCATTCGCCGATGTTCAGGAATGTCTGTCGCGTCTGAAGTCTACATGTTTTCGTCTCTTTGCATTTTCCAATGGCGAACCGGAAGCGCTTGAGGAATTACTGACCAACGCTGGAATACGGAGCCTATTTCAAGGAGTTGTCAGTGTGAATGAGACCCGGTCATTCAAACCGAATCCGGATGTTTACAGCTACTTTCTGGATCAAACAGATTCGGTAGCAGAAGATGCCTGGCTGATCTCAAGTAATCCTTTCGATGTGATCGGAGCCGTCTCCGCAGGGATGAAATCAGCATGGGTAAGGCGTTCGCAAGCTGCTGTCTTTGATCCCTGGGGAATAGAACCAACGCTGACCGTTACCAGCTTGGCGGAACTTTACACTAAGCTGTTGCGTGAATGAATGTCCATGTCTTGGAAAGGGAAGAGCCGTGGACGGTCGTGACCGTTATGCAATTGTCCTATGACAAGGAAGTCGAGATATTCAAAAACCGCCTACGAATATCTCAGGGGAAAAACACCACCAACTGGCCGAAATGGCCAGCTCAAAGGAGAAACCAATGAAGTCTTCGCAAAGCGGTCATTGTACCTGCACCAATAACGCCTGTCCTTCCTGGGGGGACTGTCGGCCCTGCGTGGCACGGCATCGTGACCGAAAGGAAATCCCGGGCTGTTTTTTTACCGCTGCAGGGGAGAAAACCTACGACCGGTCGGTTGAGAATTTCATCAAAGATCAGACTTGCGGAGTGCCGATGGCCTGATCTGGAAAGTTTTTGAGAATTGTTGAGGGCTTTAAGCAAAAAAAGGCGGCTCCGAAAGGAATCGCCTTTTTCATAAGTAAGCCACCAGACATATTTAACTAACCAAAAAACTCTTTCTGGTGGATATCAGGAAAAAGGGCCGGCTTATCGCCGCCCCTTTTTTGTTGGAATGGTCGGTGCGAGAGGATTCGCCCACTACGGTTTGAACCTCCTGTTCAAGCCTGCGTCGGCTCCCCTGCGCTCGCTGCCGCGGCCGTCCTGGCCGCTTTTCTGACATTCAGTCAGCGCTCGCTTTGCTTCGAATCCTCTCTCGGGCTATAAACAGAAAAAGGGCCGGCTTACAGCCAACCCTTTTTTTGTTTAAATGGTCGGAGCGAGAGGATTCGAACCTCCGACATCTTGGTCCCAAACCAAGCGCGCTACCAGGCTGCGCTACGCTCCGAAGGGGCATATTGGTACCATGGAGCTGGTAAGATTTCAATCTTTTTTTCTCTCCAACCCTCAATATTTCGGTTTTTGTGCGATCCTGCCAACTGGCTTCGGAGGAAAACCGCTTGGATCGTTTCCAGGCCAGGTGAAATGGTTTTTGCTCACCCTCTTAAATAATCAAACGCCTCGCCTTCGGCTATTGTCCCAATTTACCCCTTCAGGGTCTTGCCAAGCTTTTTCAATATCCTAGGCACGTGATTCTTTGTCCTATGTTTGAGAAAGTTGAACTTAGCTGCAGAATCGGCTATGGTCCCGTTGCTTTGTTTACTGCAATTGGACTATGAAAATTTTGTGCTGACTGGATAATTGTGACCGGGTCGGCTATCATTCTTCTTACCTCTTTATTTTTATTCATTCTTTTTATATTGGGTTTTTGTTATGACACAGACCAATCTTATTCCCGGACAGACTCTGCACGGGTTTGTCGTTGAAAGAATCGATGCCCTGCCGAGCATCAATGCCACCATGATCAGACTTTGGCATGAGCAGACGGGAGCGCGCTTCATGCACCTGGACAGAGATGACGATAATCATCTCTTTTCCGTTGCCTTCCGGACTCCACCGGATGATTCCACCGGGGTGGCACACATCCTGGAGCATACCGCCCTGTGCGGTTCAAAGCGGTTTCCTGTCCGCGATCCGTTTTTTTCCATGCTCAAGCGCAGCCTGAACAGCTTCATGAACGCCATGACCGCGAGCGATTGGACCATGTATCCGTTTTCCAGTATGAACCGCAAGGATTTCAATAATCTCCTGGAAATTTATCTGGATGCGGCGTTCTTTCCGCGGCTTACGGAACGGGATTTCAGCCAGGAAGGGCACCGGCTGGAGTTTTCCGAGGCCGACAATCCGGCGTCTCCACTTGAATACAAAGGGGTTGTCTACAATGAAATGAAAGGGGCGATGTCCGACCCGTCTTCGCTTTTGTCCCGGCGGATGGACAAGCATCTGTATCCGACCACCACCTATGGCCACAACTCCGGGGGGGAGCCGGAAGATATTCCCGACCTGACCTGGCAACAGCTCAGGGATTTTCATGCCAGCTATTATCATCCGAGCAACGCCTGGTTTTTCTCTTCCGGCAATCTGGATCTGCCGGAGCTGCTGGCGGTTGTTGAAGATCGGGTGCTGCGGCATTTCAACAAGCTCGAACTCGATTCGCAGGTCCCCCTCGAAACCGGCATGACAGAACCGTTGCGCGTTACCGAAACCTATCCGCTCGATGCGGGTGAACCCCTGGAAAAGAGATCGATGGTGGAAGTCGGCTGGCTGGGCGGCGATATTAACGACAGCTTTGAGCAGTTGGCCATGTCATTGCTGTCCACCCTGTTGCTGGGTAACCCGGCTGCTCCTTTGTACAAGGCCTTGCTCGATTCCGGGCTGGGTGCAAACCTGGCGCCGGGCAGCGGTTATCATGATGACAATCGCACCACCTATTTCGCCGCCGGTCTGCAGGGGACCGATCCGCAACAGAGCGAAGCGATCGAGACGCTGATCCTGAAAACTCTGGAGCAGGTTGCAGAGCAGGGTTTTTCGGCAGAGCGGATTGAGGGGGCCATTCATCGCCTCGAATTTTCCAACCGTGAAGTGACCGGCGACAGCTATCCGTACGCGTTGTTGTTGTTGATGCGCATGATCGGCCCTTGGATTCATGGGGGCGATCCGTTGACGGCTTTAAATTTCGAGGAGAATCTGGCCCGTTTGCGGCAGGAACTTGCCAAAGGATCCTTTTTTGAAGATCTGATCCGTACCCGGCTGTTGAACAATCCCCGCCGGGTGACTTTGTTGTTGAAGCCCGATCCAGAACTTGGTCCGCGCCAGGAAGCCGAGACCCAGGCCCGCCTCGAAGCCATCAAAAACCGGCTCAGCGAAGCTGAAAAATCCGCATTGATCAAACAGGCCGCAGAACTCAAGGCCGCGCAGGAAGGCCCCGAAGACCTGTCCTGCCTGCCGACCCTCGAGCTGGCCGACATCCCAGCTGAAGAACGGATTGCTTCCCATGAAACAGCAACTGTCAACGGGGTGACGCAGTATTGGTTCGATCAGCCGACCAACGGCATTGGGGTTGCTTCGCTGCACTTCAGTCTTGATGGTTTGACGGCTGAACAGTGTCAATACCTGCCAATTTTCGGCAGTCTGCTAACCCAGGTCGGAGCCGGAGGACGGGACTACCTGGAGATGGCTGCAAGGTTGGAAGCCGTGACCGGGGGAGTCTCGGCGCGAACTTCACTGCTCGACGACCCAACCGATCTGGGACGGAATTTTGCCGGGTTCGAAGTGAAAGGCAAAGCGCTGGTGCGCAATGCAGGAGCTCTGTTTGAATTGATGAGGGATTTTATCTGCACTCCCGATTTCAAGGATCTGCAGCGGTTGCATACAGTGTTGAACCAGTTGCAGGTTTCGCTGGAAAATTCGGTTCCCCAATCAGGGCACACCTACGCGGCGCGGATGGCTGCCTCCAGCCTTTCGGCCACAGCTTTGCAACGCGAACAATGGTCGGGACTTTCTCAGATTGCGCTGGTCCGGGAGCTGGCGGCCAAGCCGGTTGCAGAGTTGAGCGGGCTGGCCGAGTTCATGACTGGAATCGCCTCGGCTCTGTTTTCGACCGCTTGCCTGCAGACTGCGGTGACGGTTGAAGCAGCGAACTTTGCCCCTTTTAAAGACGCTCTGGCTGACGTTCTGGAGCAACTTCCTGCGACCGCTCCGAACCTGTCCGGGAAGGCAACGGAATTTTCTCCGCAGCCGTCGCAACAGGGGCTGGTCTGGTCCCTGCCGGTCAATTATGTCGCACGGGTTTTTCGGGCGGTGCCCTTCAATCATCCGGACAGCGCTGCCTTGACGGTCCTTTCCAAGCTACTGCGAGCTGAGTTTCTCCATCGTGAGATTCGGGAAAAGGGGGGCGCTTACGGTGGCCTGGCCAGCTATAACAACGAGTCCGGTCTGTTCAGTATGCTTTCTTACCGCGATCCGCAGCTGAAGCGGACCCTGCAGGTTTATGATGATGCCGCGCAGTGGGCGGCAACCGGCGGCTTCTCTGACGAGGCGGTCAAAGAAGCTGTCCTGGCGGTCTTCAGCGACCTGGATAAGCCACTGTCCCCGGCTGGTGCCGGCGCCCATGAATTTGCTAATATCCGCCAGGGCATGACCTCAGATATGCGTAACCGGATGCGCAAAGATCTGCTGGCCGTCGACCGGACCGCTTTGCAGCAGGTGGCCCGGACCTACCTGGAAAACGGGACGAGCTCGGTCGCGGTACTGGCCGGTGAGACTGCCCTGCTCAAAGCGAATAAGGAACTGGGATCACAAGCACTGGAGATCCGGAAAATCTGATTTTCAGGACGTTGCCGAAGGTGCTAACATACGTGGGGACGGAAACTGCTTCCGTCCCCTTTTTACTGCTGGAATTGATACCTCATGAATGATGTTTTTTTTGCAACGGCGGCCCTTGGGCTTGAGCCTTTGCTGGCCGACGAATTGGCCACTTTCGGTGCGCAGGAGATCAAACCGGAGCGCGCCGGAGTCAGTTTTTCCGGGACCCTGGAAACCGCCTATCGAACCTGTCTCTGGTCGCGTCTGGCCAGCCGAGTGCTGTTGCCCCTGGCAACTTTTCCCGCCGCAGATCCCGATGACCTGTATCAGGCCGGGCTGGGGATCAACTGGGCCGAACAGCTGAGTCCGGACGGCAGCCTGGCCGTACATTGTACCCTGATCGACTCTAAGATCACCCACTCGCGTTTCGCGGCTTTGCGCATCAAAGATGCCATTGTCGACCAGTTTCGCTCCCGTTATGATCGCCGTCCGTCGGTCTCCCTGGAACAGCCGGATTTGAGTCTGAACCTGCACGTTCACCGCGATCAGGCGACCCTCAGTCTGGACCTCTCCGGAGCGAGCCTGCATCGGCGTGGTTATCGGATTGACGGGGTGCATGCCCCACTCAAGGAGAATCTTGCTGCGGCCATTTTATTCCGAGCCGGGTGGCCAGCCATTTGTGCCGCTGGCGGCGGGTTGGTCGATCCCATGTGCGGTTCCGGCACCTTGCCGCTGGAAGCGGCCTTGCTGGCGACCGACACGGCCCCCGGGCTGTTGCGCGATTATTACGGATTCAACCGCTGGCTGGGGCACGATGCCGCACTCTGGGATGAATTGCTGGAGGAAGCCCGGCAACGCCGCCAGACCGGACTGGCCGCTAAAACTCCGCCCCTGATCGGTTACGATGCCGACAGCCGCGCTGTAAAAGCAGCCTGGGACCATGCCTATAAGGCCGGGCTGGACAAAAAAATTCATTTTGAGCGGCGGACCGTCCGCGAGCTGGTTGCTCCGCCTAATTGCGCCAGCGGACTGCTGGTGGTCAACCCTCCTTATGGCGAACGGCTCGGGGAACAGAGTGAGCTGCCGGCCCTGTACAACCTGCTCGGAGAGAAAATGGCCCAACACTGCCAGGGCTGGCGGGCGGCGGTGATCACCTCCAATCTGCAACTGGGGCGCAGTATCGGGCTGCGGGCGGGCAAGAGCAACGTCCTCTACAATGGAGCCTTGAAGTGCAGCCTGCTGCAGTTTGAGTTGGATGAGACCAATCATTGGCAATCCCTGGCCGACGGGGCAGGGAAATCCGTCAAACGCAAGCTTTCCCCAGGCGCGGAAATGTTTGCCAACCGTTTGCAGAAGAATTTGAAAAAACTCAAAAAACAGGCTGATCGCGAACAAACCGACAGTTTCCGGATCTATGATGCCGATCTGCCGGAGTATGCGGTAGCTGTCGATCTGTACGGCGACGAGGTTCATCTGCAGGAGTATCACGCACCCAAGACGGTTGATTCCCGCAAGGCGGCGCAGCGGCTGGAGGATGTCCAGGCGGCTTTACCGCAGGTGCTGAATCTGCCCGAGGGGAACATCCATCTGAAGGTTCGGCAACGCCAGAAGGGGCTGCAACAGTACGAGAAACAGGCCCAGCGAGGTGTTTTCAAGGAAGTCCATGAAGGGGATTGCCGGTTTCTGGTGAATCTGACTGACTATCTCGACACCGGTTTGTTCCTTGACCATCGCCTGACCCGCAAGCTGGTGCAGGAGCTGGCGGCGGGAACCCGTTTTCTGAACCTGTTCGCCTATACCGGCGCAGTGACCGTACACGCTTTACGGGGAGGGGCGAGGGAAACGACCACGGTCGATATGTCCAAAACCTATCTGCAATGGGCGGCTAGGAATATCCGTCTGAACGGCTTTTCTCCTGAGCGGCAAGAGCTGATTCAGGCCGATTGCCTGCACTGGCTGGAAACGGCAAAAGGGGAATATGATTTGATTTTCCTCGATCCGCCGAGTTTCTCCAACTCCAAAAGTATGACCACGACTTTCGACGTTCAGCGCGACCATGTCGATTTGTTGAGGCGGGTCAGCGGTCTGCTGGCGCCCGGGGGAACGCTGATTTTTTCCAACAACCTGCGGACGTTCAGCATGGAGAGTGCCGCGTTGCCCGAGCTGGAGATCGAGGATATTTCGGCCAAGACCATCCCCTTTGATTTTCAACGCAACCCGCGAATTCATAATTGCTGGTTGATTCGCAAGCATTGAGGAAGCAAGTGCGCTCCTGCCTGGTCGGTGCGGACAGGAGCGGCGCAAGATTTTTTTACCAGTTTGGAGGTTCGAATATGAAATCACCCTGGCGGTTGTCCCTGTTGCTGTTTGTCGTGTTTTTTCTGCTGCTGGCCGCAGGCTGTACCGGCCGAGTCACGACCCGTGAAGTGAGCCCGGACGAAAAGGTTATTTATGACGAGGGTTACCACTTTTCCGACAAGAAAACCATTGTTGCCGACATGGTGAAGTCTTTGCTCACCAAGTATCCCCTTGACCGGGCTACGGATCGACCGGTGCTGATCGTGTATGGGATTGCCAACCGGACCAGCGAGCATATCAGCACCAGCGCGATCACCGATGATATCCGTCAGGCCTTGCTGGCCAGCGGCCGGGTTCGTTTTGTCAACGAGACCCAACGGGAAAATATCCAGCATGAAACCAGTTATCAGTACGGCGGCAATGTCGCGGCGGAGACGCGGATCGCCAGAGCCCGTCAGGTTGGTGCGCGCTATATGCTCAGCGGGACCCTGCGTTCCATGGAAAAGGACCAGCCCCGCCAGTTCCGGTTCAAAAAGAAAACCCTGATGTATTACAGCCTGAACCTGGAATTGACCGATATCCAGACCGGGCTGATCGAATGGGCGGACAGTGCCGAAGTGATCCGGGAAGCGTCCAAACCGTTTATCGGCTGGTGATGACGGGCCGCTGGTGCGGGGACCTTCTCTGATGTGTTTTTCGTTGTTTGTCAATCGGACCGCTGGCTCCCGGCTGTTGCTCGCCGTGGGGCTGGTGGTCCTGCTCAACGGCTGCGCCGGGCGTCTCAATAAAGCCAGCCAGGAGTATTATGCCGGTCAGCCCCGGGAAGCTCTAGCCTTGCTCGAAAAAGGAGAGCGCTTCAGCAGCCGCAATGAGCTGCTGTTCCTGATGGAAAAGGGGCTTGTTCTACATCAGTTGGGCAACTATCGGCAAAGTACCGAACAATTGCTGCAGGCTGCCCAGCTGATCGACCAGTTTTATTTTATCAGTCTCAGCGAACAGGCCACCGCCCTGGCCACCAACGATTGGCTGACCCGCTACAAAGGTGAGTACAGCGAACGGCTCTGGGTGCACAGCTACCTGATGATGGACTATCTGCTGCTCGGCGAATACGACTCCGCTTTGGTCGAGGCCAAGCAGGCCCTCAAGGTCCTGGGCCGTCATCAGGAGGCGTTAAAGGATGATTACTTCACCCGGGCATTGATCGCGCTCTGTTTTGCCAACCTCGGGGAAGATAACGACGCCTATCTGGAATATAGTAAACTGGCCCGGGATTTACCCGATCCCGCTCCGGTGGCCAGGGATATCGTCACCCTGGCCGGGCGGTTGGGCATGCCGGATGAGGTGGAAAAATACCGTCCCTATGTTGTGGGCCCCTTGGCGCCGGAAAGCTCTGAGCTGGTCCTGTTTGTGGCCAACGGTCGGATTCCGCGCAAGCAGCCCGGAAATTTCGTGCTGCCGCCGTCGATCCGCTTTTCTTTTCCTTACTATCAAGATCAGCATACGTTGCAGCCTTGGTTGCGGGTCGATCCCCCTGTCGCGGGGATGTTGGCACCCGTCTCAACCGATATGGCTGTCGTGGCTCAGTCCTCCCTGGAGGCGCGACGGGTGCAGATCATTGCCCGGGAAACTGCCCGGGCTGCTGCCAAAGAGGCGCTTTCCCAGTCGGTTGGCAAAGACCATGGCAGCGCGGCGGAAATTGCGGTTCGGCTCGGTCTTTTTCTACTTGAAGAGCCCGATGTCCGCTGTTGGCAGACCCTGCCGGGACGATTGACATTGCTGCGCGTTCCGCTGTCGCCAGGGCATCATGACTTGACTCTGTTGGTGAATGGGGACACTGGCGGAGAGCAGGAGATCCAGCTGCCCGATATCGAGCTACGGGCAGGTCAGCGGGTATTCCGCTCCATCCGTCTGTAACCTCTATCCGGCCCCTCTTTTTTATTTGACCTGTCTATGGCTGCAGGGTTTATCCCTTGGGATTGTGGCGCCACACAGATCACAAACCTCAATCTGAAGGAGATAATTCAATGAGCAAAAACGTGGGAAAAGCAGAATGGGTGGATATGTTCAAGGCGATCGGACTGAGCGAAGAGCAGATGAAGCAATGGCACCGGCTGTTTGAAACAACCTATCCGGATGATCATCTCAGTTTTCTGAAATGGCTGGGCCTTGCGGATGAAGAGGCCGCAGCCATCAGGACGGCGAGTCGTTAACCTTTCGTATGTTGCTCTGTCTGGCTTCCGTTGTGCCTCGTTGAGGGAGATCGACCCTCAATGGTGAAGTTAAACGGATCGCCGGGAGCTTTGAAAGAAATCGGGCCTGTCTTCGGGCGGGCCCGGTTTTGAGGTCATCGAAAATGAAGCAATGGTCTGTTTCGCAAATGGCAAAACAGTATGGCCTGTCCCGCAGTACGCTGCTTTATTATGAGCATATCGGCCTCTTGTACCCTTCGCGGCGCTCATTGGCCGGCTACCGGGTCTATTTTGAGAAAGACCGCGCACGCCTTGAAAGAATCTGCCTGTACCGTCAGGCGGGCTTGTCCCTTGATGATATTGGGAAAATTCTGTCCGGACCGCGTCATCCTGAAGCGGATGTTCTCGAGAACCGCCTTGCTGAACTCGGCCGCGAGATTCTGCAGCTCAGGACGCAGCAGCACCTCGTCGCAGCCTTAATCAAGGAGCAAGGCCGCATTCCGAACGAGATGCCGGTGGACAAACAGAGCTGGGTCGCCATGCTCGAAAAAGCCGGTATGGATGAACAGGCGATGCGGCGCTGGCACCGTGAATTCGAGGTCCGTTCTCCTCAGGCCCACTACGAATTTCTCATGTCGCTTGGAATCGATGAACAGGAAGCCGAAAGAATTCGCCAGTGGGCCATAGCAGACAACTTTTCCGGATGACAACGTGTGGCAATTGTGAGAGTGGCGGGCATACCGTTTGCGGTAGCAGTCTGGGGGGGGGACGACTGATGATCCATCCTGTTCTGCGAAAAAGTTTAAATTATCCCGAAAATGTACTTGTTCGTTGTTTTCTGCATCGCTATATTGACGAACTCAGCGCCTGTCCCGTTCGCACTCTTGGGGTGAGATGGCAGGCGCGCACGAGGGGAGAAGCTTTGTGACGCATGCGTCGTTGGTGTAATTGCAACATACGCAGCGAAAATGGAAAGTGGACAGTCACCTGCCTGCAGAACAAATCAATAGGGAATCCATTCACTGGTTCAGATATCAATCAGAAAGACAGGAATTGTTGAAAACAGCAGCTGTGGATATCAAGGGGAGCACCCTTTCCGTACTGGTATTGCGGATTAATGAAACTGATCAGAACCTTCTGTTTGAACAGTTGGCAGAGAAATTAGCAAAGAGCAGCACCTTACTCTCCAGGATTCCGTATCTTATCGATATGACCCTGGTTGATGAGGATCTGCAGCAGGAGTTCGATCTTGTGCGTCTTATCACGTACCTGCGGTCATTGGGGGCGACTCCAATTGCCGTGCGTGGCGTGGGAGCTCAGCTTGAAGGTCAGGCGATTGAGGCGGGACTTGGTGTGCTGTCGGCCCCAAAACAGAAAAATTCGGCCCATTCTTCCGGTTCCGGGGAGGAAGAGGATGACCAGCAGGGCGCAAATCCGGAAGAGAGCCTGAACGCCGCTGCCGAGCCAAATAACAATACAGCGGGCAAAACCAAGATCATCACCCGGACGGTCCGCTCCGGGCAGCAGATTTTTGCTCCGGGCGATCTGGTTGTGCTGTCTTCGGTCAATGCCGGAGCCGAGGTTCTGGCCAGGGGGAATATCCATATCTACGGAACCCTGCGGGGACGAGCCCTGGCAGGGATCGAAGGGGATGAGACCGTGGCGATTTTCTGTGCCCAATGCAACCCCGAACTGATTGCTGTTGCTGGCAATTACATGGTCAATGAATCGCTTGACCGCAAGGTTATTAATCAAAGCGTCATGATCAGTTTGGATAAAGACGGCTTGATTTTCCGCTCCCTCGGGCTGCGGCAGCCGAAGATATAAGATCGCAGCATATGAAGAGGTTTCGGGCACTGACGATTCCATCGACAGCTTGCCAGAATAAATGAAAAGAGGATGTTCCACTCATAAGGAGGATTAAACCTTGGCTAAAGTTGTTGTTGTAACATCTGGTAAGGGTGGCGTCGGCAAAACAACCACCAGTGCCGCATTTGCATCGGGACTGGCATTACGAGGATATAAAACCGTTGTTATCGATTTCGATGTCGGTTTGCGTAATCTCGATCTGGTCATGGGCTGCGAGAGAAGGGTTGTCTACGATCTTTTGAACGTTATCCATAAGGAAGGCTCGCTGAACCAGGCGCTCATCAAGGACAAGAGGATCGAGAATCTGGCTATTCTTCCGGCCTCGCAGACCAGGGATAAAGAATCGTTGACCATTGAGGGCGTCGGCGAAGTCATCAACGCACTTCAGGAGCGCTTCGACTATATCATCTGCGATTCACCGGCCGGTATCGAGAAGGGCGCCATTACCGCTATGTATTATGCTGATGAGGCTCTTGTCGTCACCAACCCCGAGGTTTCTTCGGTGCGCGACTCGGACCGGATAATCGGCATGCTGGCCAGCAAGACCAAAAAGGCAGAGGAAGGGCAGGCCGTTCAGGAACACCTGGTGGTGACCCGTTATGATCCCTTACGCGTCCAGAAGGGTGAAATGCTGAGCGTTGATGATGTCCAGGAAATCCTTGCTGTTCCTCTGCTCGGGGTCATCCCTGAGTCAAAGTCGGTGCTGGTTGCGTCCAACTCCGGGGTGCCGGTCGTTCTGGATGAGAAGAGCGACGCAGGCGGGGCATATTTTGATACAGTGGACAGGTTTCTCGGCGAAGAACGCCCGTTCCGCTATATGGACGCCCCGAAGAACGGTTTCTTCTCTCGCATATTTGGTAAGTGATATGAGTTTCTTAGATTTTTTTCGATCCAGCAAAACAGGCTCGGCCTCGCTGGCAAAGGAACGGCTGCAGATCATTGTTGCGCACGAACGAGGCAGGTCCGGCGCTCCTGATTTTTTGCCCCAACTGCAGCAGGAGATCCTTGAAGTTGTGCGCAAATACGTGCAGATCAGCGAGGATCAGATCAAATTGTCGGTTGATAAACGGGATGACTGTGAAGTTCTCGAACTGAATATCTCGCTGGCTGACTTTGAGAGGAATTCGTAATCAGGGAACTTTGTCGGTATTCTTTTATGGCATGACATGCTGCAGTCTCCCAGGCTGTGGGCATGTCGTGCCTTATCTTTTTGCCTTATCAGTAAATCGCTATATCTAAAACTGAAAAATGCCATTTGCGACCCGGAAAATTTGTAAAAGTAAATTTTTTTGGGAGAATCCGACTCAGTATACTATGATAGTGCCTCCTTCAACGAAAACCCTGAAAACGGGCTTTTGTTTCTGTCGGACATAGCACAAAAGGATACACGACTATGAATGATGATCTCAAACCGGTGGTTCCCATCGTATCATCCGAGCATCTCACCTCACCGGATAGCTGGCATCTCAGCGAATTTGAATACGGTATAATCATCGCCAACCATGCCTTTACCCGTTGGATGGTGCGCTGCATGAGTGCGGCAGGGTATCCGGACTTCAGCCCGCTGGACGTGCTGGTTCTGCATAATGTTAACCATCGCCAGCGTGAAAAACGGTTGGTTGATATCTGTTTTGTCCTGCATGTCGAGGACAGTCACACGGTCAATTATTCTTTAAAAAAACTGATAAAGCTTGAACTGATTCAGAAAGAAAAACGGGGTAAGGAAATATTCTACTCAACCACTCCGGAAGGGAGCGAGGCATGTCGCTTGTACCGCGAAGTCCGGGAACGCTGCCTGACCTCCGTCTATCGGAACCTCGAACGGGAAGGGTCCGAGATCAGCGAAGCCGCATCCCTGTTGCGCCTGTTATCCGGGCTTTACGACCAGGCTTCTCGAGCGGCAGCGTCTTTATAAGCAAGGGATGCTTTTCTCAACCTCCCATCATATCTGGCAACACCGTGACAATGGCGGGGAAGATCACGATCAGGGCGAGGGCAACCAGCAATAACAAAAAGAAAGGGATTGCTGCGTAGGCCACGCGCAGAATATCGAGGCCGGTCAGCCCTTGAATGACAAACAGGTTGAACCCGACCGGCGGTGTGATTTGCGACATCTCAACGACGATAACCACAAAAATGCCGAACCAGAAGGGATCGATTCCGGCCTGTTCGACCATCGGCATAATCACTGAGGTGGTGAGTACGACCACCGATATCCCATCCAGAAAACAGCCCAGAATGACGAAAAAGATCGTCAGTGCGCCGAGCAGGGCGTAATGCGACAGGTTCAGAGCTGCTATCCAGCTGGCAAGCATGCTCGGAATCCCGGTAAACGCCATGGCCACGGTCAGGAAAGCTGCCCCGGCGAGGATGAACGCAATCATGCACGACGTTTTCGTGGCCCCCAGTAAACCGGCAAGGAAGGTCTCGCGATTGAGGGTTCCGGTAAACCTGGACAGGAGCAGAGACAGGGCCACACCGACTGCCGCGGCATCGGTCGGCGAGGCAATACCGGAATAGATGGAACCGATGACACCCGCAATCAGCAGGATGACAGGGATCAACCGGCGGGAATGTTTCACTTTCTCGGCAAACGGAACTTGTTCCTCCCCGGCAGGGATCTCTTCGGGGTGTAGCAGAGACCAAACCACCACATAACCCATGAACATCGCAACCAGCAGCAATCCTGGCAGGATCCCACCGATAAACAGACGGGCAATGGACTGTTCGGTCGCCACTCCGTAAACAATCAGGATAATCGACGGCGGGATCAACAGGCCGAGGGTCGCTGACCCGGCCAGGGTGCCGATGATCATACTTTTGGGATAACCACGTTTACCAAGTTCCGGAATCGACATCTTGCCGATGGTCGCAGCTGTTGCTGCTGAAGATCCGGAAACGGCGGCAAAGATCCCGCTGCCAAGAATGTTGACGTGGAGCAGTCGCCCGGGCAAATGGGTCAGCCAGGGGGACAGGCCGGCAAACATATCTTCAGACAGGCGCGATCGAAACAGGATTTCCCCCATCCAGACGAACAGAGGCAGAGCCGCCAGGGACCACGAGTTACTGGCGCCCCAGACGGTGGTGGCAAGGACTTCACCCAAAGGGGCGTCGGTAAAGAATGCCATACCAATCAAGCCAACGCCGAGCAAGGAAAAGGCGACCCAGATGCCACTGCCAAGCAGCACGAACAGGACGATCAGCAGGAGCAGAGTCATGCTTATTTCTGACATGCTTGATGCTCCTCTGATTCACTGTCCGCAGGAGTGACCCCGTTAAGAATTGTACTGATGAGGCCATCAATCAGGGCAATGGCAAGAACAATCAGCCCTGACAGCATGAAGGCCTGTGGAATCCAGATCGGGACTGCGATCATTCCTGGTGACAGGTCATGGTATATGTATGATTCGCGAACCAGCAGCAGGGTATACCAGGAAAAATACCCAGTGACCCCGCAAGCCATGAGCAGTCCCCAGATCTCAAAGACGTGTTGTGTCCTGGGCTGGCAACGGGACAAAAACAGGGTGACCCGAATGTGTTCTCCCTGGCGGAAGGTGTATGCCAATGCCAGGAAAGAGGCTGCCGCAAGAAAGAAACCGGTGAAATCCGCATAGGAAGGAATGGTTAGGCCGATGGCCGTGCCGGTGAGTAAACCGCTGATGCGATCAATAGCATTCAGGCACACCTGGCATAGCACCAGCAGACAGATCATGCCAATACAGGTTGCAGCAAGCCAGCCGCTGGCAAGGTAAAGCCCTTCCAGCCAGCGGCGTACGACTGAACTGCTCTGTGTTTGAATATTTGCGTTCATAAGCGTGGCGTGGTTTTCAGTGGAGACCCTTTTCGGGTCTCCACTGAGATGAAAAATTGTTCATTTCCAAATCAGAAAGCTCAGTTCTGATAAGCTTTCAGCAAAGCAGCCCCTTCGGCACCGGCAGATTTTTCCCAGTCCTTCAGCATTTCTGCACCAGCTTTTTTCAAACCTTCCATCAGCTCGGGACTCGGAGTGACAATGTTGACCCCGTTCTCCTTGAGGATGGCCGTCTTCTCGGCCGTCTCTTTCTTGCTCATCTTCCAACCACGCTGTTCGGCAGCGGCAGCGGCGGTCAGTACCGCCTGCTGGGTTTGTTGATCCAGTTTGCGGAAGGCGCGCTTGTTGACGACGACAATATTCTTGGGCAACCACGCCTGAATATCGGTGTAATAGGAGATGTAATCCCAGGCTTTGGAGTTGGCCCCGGTAGATGGCGAGGTGATCATCGCTTCAACCCGTCCGGTGGCGAATGCCTGCGGGATATCGGGCACTTCAACCTGTGTCGGGGCGGCTCCGACGAGGTTGGCGAACGCCTCCAGTGTTGCATTGTAGGCCCGGAACTTGATCCCTTTCAGGTCTTCGACTTTGTTGATTGCTTTCTTCGTGTACAAGCCCTGGGGTGGCCAGGGAACAGCGAATAATGGCATCAGACCCTGAGCATCAAGCAGCTTTTCGACGATTGGTTTCTGAGCGGTCCAGAGTTTTTCCGCATCGGCATAGTTCGTTGCCAAAAAAGGCTGGGAGTCTGCCCCGAATACGGCATTTTCATTAGACAGTAAAGAGAGGAAAAACTCACCGATAGGGACTTGGCCCCCACGTATGGCGTTTTTGATTTCCGGGTGTTTGAAGAGGGATCCGGCCGAATGGATCTTGATTTTCAATTCTCCGCCTGTCGCTTTCTCAACATCGGCAGCAAATTGACTGATATTCTGGGTGTGAAAGGTTTTGTCCGGATAGGGGGTCGGCATATCCCAGGTGGTTGCCGAGGCAGTTCCGGAAAAAATGAGAAAAACTAAGAAACTGGCACAGGTCAATAAAAACTTAAGTCCTCTGGTTTTCATGCAGCTCTCCTATCTCGAGTAAATGAATGGTCTGAAACTGAAACAGAATAACGCCACGACGCTGTGACACTGGTGCTACTGGGGATTTTCCACGACTTTGTCAACGATGACAAGGCAGTCAGGTGTATCTACTGATTAAAAATCACAAAAACTCAGGTGAGATTGTTGACATTTTTTACGACTACTGACAACATTTTGTTTATTTTGATAAATTATCAATAAAAAATCAACATTATATTTTTAACCTATCCTTGATAACATTGATGATGCTGGAAGAAGAGCTCATAGATAGTTTTCATCCGGAAACGGCCCTTTTCCGCTGTGGCGGTGTCAATCTGCGGATTTTCTTGTGCGGCGTAAAGCACTACGCCTCCGCGCAACCCCTTGATGTCCTTGCCACAACGAAAAATTGCTCGTTTCCAATCTGAAAACTTAGCCGTTGCCCTCCGGAGTTTCCGGATGGCAACTAGATAGAGTTCAAGCCCGATGGAGCACCGCAGACAATGAAAAAATGGCAGATCTGGATCGACCGTGGCGGCACCTTTACCGATATCGTTGCCAAGCGGCCTGATGGCGAATTGGTGACACATAAGTTGTTGTCCGAAAATCCTGAGCAATACCCTGATGCTGCGGTTTATGGGATTCGCCAGTTACTGGGGCTTGAAAAAGATGATCCGATCCCGCTTGGGGCGATTGAACACGTCAAGATGGGGACGACCGTGGCCACAAACGCTCTTCTTGAACGCCAGGGTGATCGAACTCTTTATGTGACGACGCGCGGCTTTGGTGATGCATTACGAATCGGGTACCAGGCACGCCCAAGGCTGTTTGATCGTCATATTGTCCTGCCGGAATTGCTCTACGAAAAAGTATTGGAAGTGGATGAGAGGCTGGACGCCAAAGGGAACGTGCTGAGCCCGTTGGCTGTCGAAGCAGCCAGAGCCGGTTTGCAAAACGCTTATGCTGAAGGCATCAGGGCCGTTGCTATTGCCCTGATGCATGCCTATCTCAACCCGCTGCATGAACAGCAACTTGCTGATCTGGCTGAAGAGATCGGCTTTACCCAGATTTCGCTCAGCAGTCGTGTCAGTCCCTTGATGAAGTTGGTGGCGCGGGGTGATACCACGGTTGTCGATGCCTACCTTTCGCCGATTCTGCGGCGGTATGTCAATCAGGTTGCCGAGCAACTGGGAGATGGCCCACGGCTGATGTTCATGCAGTCGAACGGTGGGCTGACGGATGCTCATCTCTTCCAGGGCAAGGATGCGATCCTCTCCGGTCCGGCCGGGGGGGTGGTTGGCATGGTGCAGACCGCGGCAATGAGCGGCTACCACAAGGTTATCGGTTTCGATATGGGGGGGACTTCGACCGATGTTGCTCACTTCAACGGTGAATATGAACGCAGTTTCGATACCCTGGTGGCCGGGGTGCGGATGCGCGCGCCGATGATGCACATACATACGGTCGCCGCCGGGGGCGGTTCGATTCTTCATTTCGATGGCTCGCGCTATCGGGTCGGGCCTGATTCTGCTGGAGCCAACCCCGGCCCGGCCTGTTATCTGCGCGGTGGACCGCTGACGGTTACCGACTGCAATGTCATGCTCGGGAAGATCCAGCCGCATCACTTTCCCAAAGTTTTTGGTCCCAATGCGGATCAGCCACTGGATACCATCATTGTTCGGGAAAAGTTCACTCAGATGGCGGCCGAAATCGCCCAGGCCACCGGCACACCGGAACCGACTCCTGAAGAGGTGGCCGAAGGCTTTTTGCGGATCGCGGTCAATAATATGGCAAATGCCATTAAACAGATCTCGGTTCAGCGTGGTTATGACGTGACGGAATATACTCTGAACTGCTTTGGTGGCGCGGGTGGACAGCATGCCTGCCTGGTCGCCGACGCACTGGGAATGAGGCGTGTCTTCCTGCATCCCTTCGCCGGAGTGCTCTCGGCTTATGGCATGGGCTTGGCCGATGTGCGCGCCATGCGTGAAATACAGGTGGAAAAGCCTTTTGCTGAAGATGCAGGAAAACAAGTCGAGCTGGCAGCCGCCACCCTGGTGGAAGAGGCGCGCGCAGAAGTCCTTGAGCAGGGGGTCTCTCAGGACCAGCTCGAGGTGCGCATCCGGGCGCTGTTGCGTTATCAGGCTACGGATACCTCTCTGGAGGTGGACGCCGGCACTCAGGCGGACATGCTCGTGGCCTTTGAGCAGGCCCACCGTCAGCAGTTCGGTTTTATCGTTCCTGGCCGGCCGCTGGTGATCGAGGCCGTCAGTGTTGAGGCCATTGGGCTGACGGAGGCGGTTGCCGATGCGGAAAATGTTCTGGCCACTGCCGATGATCCGCCAAAGGCGGTTGATGAGGTGCAGTTGTCCAGCCTTGGGGTGACCTCGAAGGTTCCCCTTTATCGGCGTGATGACCTGAAGCCAGGTCATCAGATCAAGGGCCCGGCTATCATTACCGAAGCCATTGGCACCGTGGTGGTTGAAGATGGCTGGCAGGCTGAGCTGAACAGCCGTTTGCACCTGGTTATGAGTCGCTACAAGGAACGGCCCAAAATTGAGGCAGTCGGTACCAATGTCGATCCGGTTATGCTGGAGGTTTTTAACAACCTGTTCATGTCGATTGCCGAACAGATGGGCACCACCCTGGCGAAAACCTCCTATTCGGTCAACATCAAAGAGCGGCTTGATTTTTCCTGCGCTATCTTCGATGCTGTCGGGCAGCTGGTCGCCAACGCTCCGCATGTGCCGGTTCACCTTGGGTCCATGGGAGAATCGATCAAAACAGTGATTCGCGAAAACTGCGACAGTATGCGGCCAGGAAATGTCTACATGCTGAATGCTCCTTACAATGGCGGCACCCATTTGCCTGATGTGACCGTTATCACCCCGGTGTTCGACAAAGATGGTCAAAACGTTCTCTTTTACCTTGGCTCGCGCGGGCATCACGCGGATATCGGTGGCCGCACGCCAGGATCGTCTCCGCCCGATTCGACCCATATCGAGGACGAAGGCGTGTTGATCGACAATTTTCTGCTGGTCGATCAGGGGCAACTGCGGGAAGAGGAAACGCGTGCATTGCTTGGTTCGGGAAAATATCCCTGCCGCAATGTCGATCAGAATATGGCCGATTTGGCAGCTCAGGTGGCAGCCAACGAGACCGGGCTTCAGGAACTGCAGAAAATGATCGACCACTTCGGCCTTGAGGTCGTCCAGGCCTACATGGGGCATGTCCAGGATAATGCCGAAGAGTCGGTGCGACGCGTCATCGATCGCCTTTCTGATGGCGAATTCAGCTACCACATGGATGGCGGTCGGTTGATCAGGGTCAGGATCAGTGTCGACAGGCAGCAGCGCGAGGCAACCATCGACTTCACGGGAACTTCCCCCCAGGATCGCGGCAATTACAATGCTCCTACGGCGGTTTGCAAAGCTGCGGTGCTGTATGTTTTCCGGACCCTGGTGGGTGATGAGATTCCGCTGAACGAGGGCTGCTTCAAGCCGCTGCGGATCATTATTCCGTCAGGCAGCATGATCAGCCCGGTTTATCCGGCTGCGGTCATCTCAGGAAACACCGAGGTCTCACAGGCCATCACTGACTGCTTGTTCGGCGCTGTCGGTGTCCTCGCCTCGTCGCAGGGAACGATGAACAATTTTGTCTACGGCAACGCCAGGTATCAGAATTACGAGACTATCTGTGGCGGCACCGGGGCCGGACCGGATCATCCGGGAACCAGCGGTGTCCATTCGCACATGACCAATACCCGCATGACCGATCCCGAGGTTCTGGAATGGAGGTTCCCGATCCGGGTCGAATCCTTTGCCTTGCGCCCCGGTTCTGGTGGTCGCGGCCGTTACAACGGCGGCAATGGCGTGATCCGTAAGCTGCGTTTTCTCGAACCGATGACGGTCACCCTGTTGACCTCCCACCGTGAGACGGAACCCTATGGTCTGAATGGAGGCGAGGCGGGGCTGCGTGGTGAAAATAGTGTGATTTATCCTGACGGAACAGAAAAAATGCTTAAGGGAAACGATGAAATCAACCTCGAAGCCGGGGACATGATCGTCATCAAAACTCCCGGCGGCGGTGGGTTTGGAGTGCCGGAGAAATCTGTCGGCGAACGGACCTCCTGAACACAGGTTTGGCGCATGCCGTCTCGTGATTCTCAGCTCAATCATTGTCGAAATTAAAGATCAAGCTCAGCCTGACATCTGCAGAATTTTCATGGTTGCCTTTGTCTACCTATGGATTCTTAACTTTTAACAATTCATCAACACTGGATTGCAGTATCACGGGAATCGAGTTGGTCAATTCCTGGGGGGAGGCTCTGGGGAGGGCAGGGGGAGAACGTGTGCTGAACGGTTCAGCACGCCGGTGATTGGCTTCGCCAGCGTGCTGAACCGTTTTTTTTATTGCCGGGTCAAGGACCGGTATCGGATCCGGTGCGGCTGGTCGGCATCCTTGCCGAGGCGCCGTTTGCGGTCCTCGTCGTATTCGGAATAATTCCCTTCGAACCAGACCACCTGAGAGTCCCCTTCAAAGGCCAGAATGTGCGTGGCGATGCGGTCGAGGAACCAGCGATCGTGGCTGATGACCACGGCGCAGCCGCCGAAGTTTTCCAGCCCCTCTTCCAGAGCCCGCAGGGTGTTGACATCCAGGTCGTTGGTCGGTTCGTCCAGGAGCAGAACATTGGCTTCTTCCCGCAGCATTTTGGCCAGGTGGACGCGGTTGCGCTCGCCGCCGGAAAGCACGCCGACTTTTTTCTGCTGATCCGAGCCGGAGAAGTTGAAGCGGGCCACGTAAGCGCGGGAGTTGATGGATTGCCCGCCCATCATGAAGTTGTCCTGGCCGCCGCTGACCTCTTCCCAGATGGTTTTGGAACCGTCCAGTTGGCGTCCCTGATCGACATAGCCGAGCTTGACCGTCTCACCGACCTTGAAGGTGCCGCTGTCCGCTTGTTCCTGACCGGTGATCATCTTGAACAGGGTGGTTTTACCGGCACCGTTAGGACCGATGACGCCGACGATACCCCCGGCTGGCAGGTTAAAGCTGAGCTTGTCAATCAACAGCCGCTCGCCGAAGGCTTTGTTGACCTGATCGGCTTCGACCACGATATTCCCCAGCCGCGGTCCGGGCGGAATGTAAAGTTCGAGGGTTTTCTCCTTTTCCAGGCCGGCATTGCCGAGCAACTGTTCGTAGGATTTGATCCGCGCCTGGGATTTGGCGTGCCGCCCTTTGGGCGACATGCGGATCCATTCCAGTTCGCGCTGGAGGGTTTGCTGGCGTTTGCTTTCCGCCTTTTCTTCCTTGCGCAGTCGCTCTTGCTTCTGTTCCAGCCAGCTGGAATAGTTCCCTTTCCAGGGAATGCCGTGGCCACGGTCCAGTTCCAGGATCCAGCCGGCAACATTATCGAGGAAGTAGCGGTCGTGGGTGACCGCGATGACCGTGCCCTGATAACGCTGCAGGTGCTGTTCCAGCCAGCCAACGGTTTCCGCATCCAGGTGGTTGGTCGGTTCGTCAAGCAGCAGGATGTCGGGTTTTTTCAGTAACAGGCGGCACAGGGCAACGCGGCGTTTTTCGCCACCGGAGAGTACTTTGACCGGGGTGTCTGGCGGCGGGCAGCGCAGGGCTTCTTCGGCCAGTTCCAGGCGTGAATCGAGCTCCCAGGCGTCGGCGGCATCAAGCTGGTCCTGAACCACGGCTTGGCGGGCCAACAGTTTGTCCATGTCGCAGTCGGGATCGGCGAAGGCGTTGTTGATCTCTTCGAATTCGGCGAGCAGGTCGACAATTTCCTGCACCCCTTCCTTGACCACCTCGCGGACGGTTTTGCTGTCGTCCAGTTGCGGTTCCTGCTCCAGGTAGCCAACGCTGTAGCCCTCGGAGAGGACCGCTTCGCCGTTGAACTCCTTGTCGACGCCGGCCATGATCCGCAGCAGAGTCGATTTACCCGAGCCGTTGAGGCCGAGCACGCCGATTTTGGCGCCATAGAAATAGGACAGGGAGATGTCCTTAATGATCGGTTGCTTGTTGTAGCTCTTGCTGACTTTCATCATCGAATAGATGATTTTTTTAGTATCTTCGCTCATAACTATCCTTTTATCGATTTTTTAGCAGTCGCCGGAGTTTGCGCCTGTATAACATCGCTGCAAGGCCCGTCGCAAGAGGCAGTTGTCGATAAAATAAGCTGAAATGTCGGTCACGCAGTGCTGGCAGGATGTCTGGGTGATGTTTTTCAGCCGGTTGTCCAGTGGCTACCGTGGCATCGCTCAAGGGGCGGCCGGGAGCAATTCCTGTTTGTCCAGGCTGGTGAGGATATTGAGGAAGTTATAGGTCAGCTGTGGATGCAGCTTGTTGCCCGCCAGGTTGAGCATGATGGAAACGATCTTCTCCAGATCCAGGGATTCTTCGTAAGAACGATGGGTGCGCATGGCGTCATAGGTATCGGAGATGGCCGTCATCAGCGAGCACAGGTGCTGGGTCCAGGGCTTTGAGGTTTTTGGGTAGCCCACTCCGTCGTAGCGCATATGGTGCTCAAAAGCGGTAATCACCGCCAACCGCGGGACCCCGGGTGTGTTGAGCAGGTATTCGGCCCCGAGGCGGGGATGCTGTTGCATGATCTCCCATTCCTCCTCGGTCAGCTGACTGGTTTTGCCGAGAATATCCGGCGAAATGAACATTTTGCCGACATCATGGAGCATGGCGGCGATACCGATATCGTTGAGCAGTTGCCCTTCAATGCCGAGGGCTCTGGCCTGGGCCAGGTTGAGCAGACAGATGTTGGTCGAATGGGTGTAGGTGTATTCGTCGATAGCGCGCAAGGGAGCCAGAGCCAGAAAGGCTTCGCTTTGGGTGCTGAAAGAGTTGATGAAGCCGTTGACGATTTGGCTGATTCCGGAAATCTCGATTTTTCGGCGGCTGCGGACATTCTGGTACAGATCCATAAATCGATCGGCCTCGTGGTCGGCGATCTCCTCCAGGCCAAAGGCGGCCAGCTGATTGACCTGTGGCTGGCGGTAGCGGACTTCCACCTGGCCGAAGTGGATATTCTCACTGTCGGCAATATCCGGGTCGCGATCCCGGTTTTTGCTGAGCACCTGAATCAGACCGAGCAACTCTTCCGCGTACACACCTGCGTCGATGCGCAGGTAACTGATTCCCAACCGGGTCATGGCGGCCAGCAGTCGCTCCACGGACATGCTGGAAGCGACCGGGCTGTTGACATGAATCAACTGTCCGTCGATCAGCTTCAGGGTGAGGTCCCCATGCACGTTCAACAACTCCTGCAACACGACCAGGGCCTGTTTGTTGAAGCGCAGCACTTGGCGATGTTCCGGATGATAAAGGGCTGCGTTGGCCGCGGCGGTGGTCAGCAGGCGGATGAAATGTTGCAGGTTTTTTTGCGAAAGATTATTCATGGGCGCTCCTGGGTGTTCAGTTCCTGAGCGGCTTGCAACTGTTTGCGGAAGCGACTGCGGGACAGTTCCTGGAGCAGTTTTGCGGCCAGCTGGTGCGGGAAGCGCGGCAGGTTGAGCAAGACTTCCCGCTGCAGCTGTTTGACCCGGCGCGGAGCAAACAACCCCTGGTTGAATAAAATCCGCCGCAGCACCGGCAGGCTTTCCCGCTGCCCCATGCGTGACAATGTGGCGATGACCTTTTTCTGCAGTTCCAGATCCTCATCATCGGTTGGTGCATGCTCCAGGCGTTTGTGCAGCAAGGCCAGGATCGCATGGTCTCTGCTCAACTCCGCCAACTGCACCGCCGCTTCCCGGGCTGCAGCGTCCTCGGCCTGCAGCTCTTTGAGCAGATAGCGGTTGGCGGTGGCCGGGTTACAGCCGAACAGGTTGCGAATCGCTTCCTTGCGAACCAGCGGGTGCGGATGATCGCAAAATTTCAGACTATTTTTAAGGGTTGCCTGATTGCGCTCTTTGCCCAGGGCGATCAACAGGTTGCGGATCAGATACCAGCGCTCATCCTCCAGGGCATGAATGATTTTTTCCTGGGCCGCAGGAGCGATCTCTTCAAGAATCCCCAGCCAGCGCAGCCGCTCCTCCTTGTGTGCTGCCTGCCCCAGTCGCTCGATGATCAGGTCGGTATAGGTCTCACCGACGCGGACGATATATCCTCTGAGCGCATCATGAGCCTCCTCCTCCCAAAGCTCAAAGCCGTCCAGCACTTCCGTCAGAAAGGTCAATTGGGTGTGCGCGGCCAGGACTTTCTCACCGAACAGGTCCACCCCGGCGCGACCGCTGTTCAAGTATGCCGACCAGTTCTCAAAGCATTCGCGCAGGCTGACAAAATCGCCGGTATCAAGAAAAAAACGCGACAGTTCGATGAGGTGACGCTGGACCGCGGCTTCCTGCTCCGCGTCCAGGGCGTGGTTAAGCATCTCAAAAATGATCGCTGCGGTCTGGCGTTCAATGGATTGTTCTTCCAGCTGTGCTTTAAGTTCCAGTTTTGCTTCTTCGGGCAGCGGCGTTGCGGTCCCGCTGGCCATAATATCTTCCAGAGCACTCTGGTAGGCGCCCGGCAGATAACGTTCCTGTTGTTCTTCCTTGAACAGCTCATTGAGGCGCGCGCGGACCACGCTGCCGGACAGGTTCTGCGCCGTCCTTTTTGTCTGGCCTGGCCGCCCTGGTCCGCTATTGTCTGTAAAATTGCGGACCAGATTGACCAGCCGGGAGGAAATCTGCAGCTCCTCGCGATTGAGCAGCACCAGTGCTTCCTGAAAATGACGCGGGTCAATGCCGGGAAGAATGTTGCGGGCCGGCTCCGGATGCCGATCAAGGGCCTGTAGAGTGTTTTTGAGAACGTCCTGCCGGGCTGTCGGGGTGAGTTTTTCCAGCAGCAGGTTCAGGCTTTGCCCGGTTCTGGTCTGCAGCAATGGTTCGGCGGCACTAACGACGCTCTGCTCGACAAAGGCTTCCACCGCAGTCTGATACTGGCCGCCATCTTCCCGAGCCGTGGAGCTCTTCTGATTGAGCAACTCGGCAATGGCTGAGATGTCGAGTTGATCCCCGTGTTGGCCGAAATCGAGGATCCCGTGCTGCAGGCCATGCAGGAAGGTCTCCCAGAGCGTGTCGGTTCTCTGGGGATGGTCGGGGTGGATTCGCCCATTGGCCTGGAAGGCATCGTAATCGATGGGGATCACCTGAATATTTTTAATCTGCTGTTGTTCCAGCAGCTGCTCAAATCCGCCTTGGGCTTCCAGGGCATTGCGGTCGCTGCGCAGCAACTGGTTGAAACGGATCAGCTCCGTACCGTTGACCCCGGCGGAAAAACTGACGGTGGCTATACCGAGGGCGGAGAAGAAGCGGGCAAACTCACGGGTGGCGGCATCTTTTTTATCGAGCCAGGTTTCTGCAAAATAGATCGATTCGGGGGCAATGCCCAGGGTCACCACCCGGTCGGAATGAAACAGTTCATTCAGCAGGGCAAGAGTCTTGTCGATACTGGCAGTAATCCGCGGATGTTCCGGGGGATAGAGGCTCAGGTTGCGCCGGGCAATGTTGAGCTCCTGGAGAAACAGGGCCAACAAGGGCCGGTCAGGGTCTGTATAAACAGAGCTTTTGATATCTTTTGACAAGGTTCTTTCCATTCTCATCCCGGGAAGCTAATTCTTTGAAACGATTATAACAAAATTCGTTGCAACAAGGGTTACTGAATAATGGGCCAAGGTCTATTGCATTCCATTCTTTTTGGTGCTAGATTTTCCAGCTAGATATGAACATATGGACAACGAATTGCTTATGAGCCCGCGCGAACGATTTGATGTTGGCGATGCGGCGTTGGCTGCACAGCTGTTCGGCCAGCAGAATAAGCATCTAAAACTCATTGAAAAAAAACTCGGTGTGCGCCTGGGGAGCCAGGGGACCGTCATCAGTCTGTCCGGAGACCCGGCACAGGTTCAGGTGGCTCTCCGCCTTTTTGAGGAACTCTGCTCCCTGCTGCGCGATGGTATGCCTCTCTACCCGACCGATATCGATTATGCCAGCCGCATTCTCTCCGCCGATTCCTCTGCTTCCCTGAAGGATATTTTCTTCGATACGGTTTTCGTTTCTGCACGTAATAAAATAATTGCGCCGAAAAGCCTGGCCCAGAAAAGTTATATCGACAATATCCGCCAGAACCATGTGGTGTTCGGGGTCGGTCCGGCAGGGACCGGGAAAACCTACCTGGCCATGGCCATGGGGGTGGCGGCCTTGATGCGTAAGGAAGTTAGCCGTATCATGCTGGTTCGTCCGGCCGTGGAAGCGGGTGAAAAACTTGGTTTTCTGCCCGGGGACCTGGCTGAAAAGGTCAACCCTTACTTGCGCCCGCTTTATGACGCCCTCTATGACATGGTTGATTTTGACAAGGCCAAAAACCTGGTTGAAACCGGAGTGGTCGAGGTCGCGCCGCTGGCTTTCATGCGTGGCCGGACGCTGAATGATGCGTTTGTCATTTTGGACGAGGCGCAGAATACCACTGTGGAACAGATGAAAATGTTTTTGACCCGGCTGGGTTTCGGCAGCTGTGCCGTGATCACCGGGGATGTAACCCAGATCGACCTGCCCCGGGAGAACCGCTCCGGGCTGCTCCATGCCATTGACGTCCTGGTCGGTGTTCCAGGTATCGCTTTTACCCATTTCAGTGATGTGGATGTGGTGCGGCATCCCATCGTCCAGGCTATTGTCCAGGCTTACCAGCGCGCTGATCGGCGGGATGCCGATCAGGGGCGGCGGACGAACAGCTGATATCTGTTGTTGACTGAGAGGTTATGACCAAAGAAGAGAAAAACAAGGCTCTGCACGGGCGAGCTATTTTTTTCGGTTGTGGGGTACAGGGGCTGCGCCACAAAGACCGCAGTCAGCTGGCCGGTTGGCTGTTGCTGGCGGTCGCGGTTTTGCTGACCCTGATTGTCGTCCCCAAAGGCGGCCTGATTCCGGTTTATCGTACGCCGGGGGATATCGCTTCCCGTGACATCAAATCGCCGCGGGATCTGTTGGTTGAAGATGCTCCCCTGACCGAGGCCAAGCGTGATGAAGCGGCCAATGCGGTTCCTTTTATCTATGATCTCGATGTCGCTGCCGGAGCGCAGGCCATCAAGCGGATCAGTAGCGGCCTGAATCTGCTCCTGCAGCATCAGCAAACGCCCATCCAGGGCGAACCGGACGATTTTTTGCGCCAACTGGAAGCCGACTTCGGCGTCCCGTTGACGGCCGAGGAATATCGTCCGCTACTGAACATGCCCCTCAGCCAGGATATCGCCAGCTCCACCACGGTGTTGCTCAAGCCGGTTTTTGAGCGGCCCATTGTCGCCAATCTGCAGGCTTTTAAAAATCATCAGCAGGAAGGGCTGCAGCTGTTGGATCGCAGTGAGGGGAAAGAGCTCTCTCCGCAGTTGCTCAGTCAGGTCACGGGGCTGAACGATGCCCTGGCCGAGGCCAAGCAGCAGCTGGCCCTGCTGGATGTCTCCACCGCCCAGCGGCAGACCCTGCTAAAGGTCGTGCAACAGCAGTTGCGCCCCAACCTGGTGTTTAACGAGGAGGCAACGGCCAAGCGCCGCCTGGAAGCGCGGGCGCAGGTTGCCCCGGTCCTTTTCCAGATCAAAAAAGGGGAAATGATCGTCCGGGAAGGGGAACGCGTGACCGCCGATCAGATTCTCAAGTTGAAGGCGATCCGGGATTCCGGCCGCGATAACCGCAACCTGCAGACCGTGGTCGGTCTGCTGATCTGTACCTTGCTGCTGATTTATGTCTGCTATCTGTTCGGCTACCGCAATATCAGCAAATTTCGGCCCGACTCACGCGATCTGCTCTTTTTGGCGGCGGTCTTTATCGTCCTGTTTGTGCTGATCAAGATCTCCATCTTCATTGCGACAGGGGTGGGGAATACCTTTGCCTATGTCGATTCATCGGCCTATTTCTACGCGATCCCGTTTGCCCTGGGGGCAATGCTGGTCAGAATCGTGCTCAATTCGGAGACCGCTTTTCTGTTTGCCGTCTGTTGCTCGTTGCTGGTCGGGGTTTTGTTCGGTAACAGCCTGATGATGGCACTGTTCGCGTTAACCGGCAGCCTGGTCGGTGCTCACGGTGTGCGCCACTGTCAACAGCGGGCAACCTTATACCGTGCCGCTCTATGGATCGGCCTGACTAATATGGTTCTGTTGCTCGGCATCCATTTTCTCAGTGGGCGCAGTTTTGAACTGCAGCTGCTCTGGAAACTGGGGTTCGGGCTGCTCGGCGGGCTGGCGAGTGCGGTTGTGGTCAACGGTACGGTGCCGCTGGTCGAATCCGTGTTCAAGTACACCACCGATATCAAACTGCTGGAGCTGGCCAATATGAATTCGCCGGTGTTGCGGCAGTTGATGATCGAGGCTCCGGGAACCTACCACCATTCGATCCTGGTCGGCAACCTGGCCGAGTGCGCCGCCGAGGCCATTAATGCCAACCCGCTGCTGGCCAGGGTGGCCGCCTATTATCATGATATTGGCAAGATCAAAAAGCCCCTGTATTTTATTGAAAATTCGGGTGGACAACGGAACAAGCACGATAAACTTGCGCCGTCCATGAGCGCGCTGATTTTGACCTCCCATGTTAAAGACGGCGTGGAATTGGCCAAAGAGCACAAGTTGGGGACGGAGCTGATGGATATTATCCAGCAGCATCACGGGACCACCCTGATCAAGTTTTTTTATGATCGCGCCAAAAGCCAGGCCGACCCCGGCGTCCAGCAGATCTCCGAGCGCGATTATCGTTATCACGGGCCAAAGCCCCAGACCCGGGAAGCCGCACTGATCATGCTGGCCGATGCCATCGAGGCCGCCAGCCGGACCCTGACCGATCCGACCCCGGCGCGGATTCAGGGCATGGTCCAGAAGCTGATCAACAATATTTTCATCGATGGACAGCTCAACGAATGTGACCTGACCCTGAAGGATCTCAACCTGATTGCCAGGAGTTTCAATCGAGTTCTGTCCGGTTCATTCCATCACCGGGTCGACTATCCGGAACCGGTTCACATTGTCAGAGAAAAGACCGAAGTTGTCGATAAGGCTCCGGTTAAAGATAAAGCAAGGATAAAAAGTGCGAATTCAGATCGAAAATCAACAGACCCGGCACAAGATTCTGAAACGACAGCTGCGCAAGATAGCCCAGAAGATCTTAAACGTCTCGGGATTTCCTGATGCCGAGCTGTCGATTCTGATTGTCGATAATGCCGGCATTCAGGTGATCAACCGGGATTACCTGCAGCGGGATCGGCCGACCAATGTGATCTCTTTTGCCATGCAGGAGGGCGAAGGCGGTGGCGTTCAACCGCAGGTTCTCGGTGACGTGGTGATCTCCGCCGAGCGGGCTGCCAGCGATGCCGACGCGGCCGGGATACCTTTTGAACACGAGCTCTGGTTTCTGCTGGTTCATGGCGTTCTGCACCTGCTTGGCTATGATCACGAGCGGGGCAGCGTCAGCGACGCAGAGCTTATGGAAGCTAAGGAGCGGGAGGTGTTCAGTGCCTTGCTCCAGGAATTTCAGCTCGACGAAACTTTGTCAACCAGATAAAAGGAGAACATCAAACCGGTGGACACCGAACATTCTCAGGAGCCTGACAGTTGGTTGAAACGCTTATCGCGTAAACTGGCTCAAAGGCCGCAGGCCTGTAGTGAAGAGGACCTGCACGAGTTGATCGATGCATCTGAGCAGCAGGGCATCATCGACGAAGACGAAGGGGAGATGCTGCAGTCGATACTGGAGCTGGATGAAACGATCCTGCGCGAGATCATGGTCCCGCGCACCGACATGGTCTGTGCCGATGCCGATGCCCCGTTGGGAGAGGCTCTCAAAGCGATTCTCGATTCCGGACATTCCCGGATCCCGATTTATAAAGGGAACATTGACAACATTATCGGCCTGGTTTACGCCAAGGACCTGCTGCAGTTCTGGGGGCGACCCATCGATGATATCGCCCTGGCCGAAGTCTTGCGCCCGCCGTATCTGGTCCCCGAGTCAAAACAGGTCAGCGTGCTGCTCAAGGAATTTCGGGAAACGCGGGTCCATATCGCGATTGTTATCGACGAGTACGGCGGCACTTCGGGATTGGTGACCATTGAGGATCTGATCGAAGAGATTGTCGGTGATATCCAGGATGAATACGATCTGGAAGAGGACTGGCTGGTTGAGGACAGTGACGGCTCCATTGTTGTCGACGGGCGGCTGTCCATTGAAGAATTTGAGGAACACTACGATATCGAAGTCGCCAGGGAGAAGTTCGACACAGTCGGCGGGTATATCGTGGAACAGTTCGGGCGGGTCCCTGCGACCGGGGAGCGGGTCCGCGTCAATGGGCTGGAGATGTTGATTGAACAGGGTGATCAGCGCGCGGTCAGAAAAATTCGCATTTTCCCACCCCAGGAATCTATTTCCGCCCAGGATGATAGTTGATTTCTATGCCACGTATTGACCGCGTTTTGCTCAGTGCCGGGCTGTCCGGATTGCTGTTGGCTGCTGCCTTTCCCAGGCCGGATTTCTATCCATTGGCCTGGGTGGGGTTGCTGCCAATGCTGCTGACCATGCGTCGGCGCCCCTTTGCTGCAGGTTTCACCTGTGGCTTGTTTTTTTTTGGTGCGGTTCTCTACTGGCTGAATATCGTGATGACCACTTATGGTGGTCTGGCACCGATCTTTTCTCTGCTGGCCTATTTTTTTCTGCTGGTTTACCTGGCCCTTTATTTTGCTGTGCCGGTCTGGCTGTCCTGCCGCTGCGAAGACTTGCTCAACCTGCCGGTACTGCTGACCTTGCCGGTTTTTTGGGTGACCGCGGAATATTTGCGCGGCCTGCTGCTGACCGGTTTCCCCTGGGCCTTGCTCGGTTATTCTCAGCAGAACTTCGCCGTTGCGATCCAGAGTGCGGATGTCACCGGCGTCCATGGGGTCAGCTTTTTGCTGGTGCTGGTGAATTGCGCACTCGCCTGGATCATCAGTGCACCGCGTAGCCGCCGAGCCCGGATCGGATTCGGGCTGGTTGTTCTGGTCTGCTGCAGTCATTTCGGTTATGGCTTCTGGCGGCTGTCGCAGCCCCTGGCCAAGCGGGCCGAGACGCTCAAAGTTGCCCTGGTCCAGGGGAATATCGATCAGGCGCAAAAGTGGGACCCTGCTTTTCAGCGCACGAATGTCGACAAATATCTTCATCTGTCAGCGCAGGCCGCGCTGAAGCACCCGGACCTGGTGGTCTGGCCGGAAGCGGCGACTCCGTTTTATCTGCAAGACCCGATTCCCTTGGCCAGGAGGGTGAAACGAGAGGCCCAACAGCTGGGCAGCACTTTTTTGATCGGGAGCCCGGCTTATCGGGAGGTTGGCCCGGAACAGTTTGAGTATTTCAACAGCGCTTATCTGATCTCCGCCACTGGCCGCGAGGTCGGCCGGTCCGACAAAATTCACCTGGTCCCGTTCGGCGAATATGTTCCCTTGGGCAAGCTTTTGTCCTTTGTCGATAAAATGGTCGTCGGGGTCGGCGATTTTTCTCCGGGCACGATCCGGCCGTTGCGCCTGAACGGCCATCAGCTCGGCGTCCTGATCTGTTATGAAGCCATTTTCCCGGAGCTGGCTCGCGCCTATGTTCAGGGCGGCGCCGATTTGCTGGTCAACATAACCAATGACGCTTGGTTCGGACGCTCCTCAGCCCCTTACCAGCTTCTCGCCATGACCCGTTTCCGGGCCATCGAAAACCGGATTTGGCTGGCCCGGGCCGCCAATACCGGAATTTCCGCGTTGATTTCACCCGCCGGGAAGGTTGTCGCTTCTGGCCCCTTGTTCAAGGATTTTTTTCTCACCGGAACCGTTGGCCTGGGGGCTGGACATACTCTCTACACCCGCTGCGGAGATGTCTTTGCCTGGGGCTGCCTGGCGCTGACTGCTCTCATTGCCCTGTTGGCCGTCCGGCGTCGTCGCGCTTAAATGGCGGCGATGATTCAGTTCCATTTCTGTCTGTGTCCAGACTTGAATACTATGCCCGGAAAGGTGACTTTTTGAGTGCTTTTTCAAGGCGTAATTGAGCGTTGACAACGAGCCAGATTCGCGTAAGTATCACGGCTTTGTCGTATTGAGAAAAGGATGTCTATCATGAACAAAGCAACAGCGATTGTCCCGGCTCGCTACGCCTCCACCAGGTTTCCCGGCAAACCGTTGGCGCTGATCAACGGACTGCCGATGATTCAGCATGTTTATGAGCGCGTGGCAAAGGCGCAAGCGGTCGAGCGGGTTATCGTGGCAACGGACGACCGGCGGATTGCCGAAGTGGTGGCGGGTTTTGGCGGGGAGGTTATGCTGACCCGTGCCGATCATCCGACCGGGACCGATCGCCTGGCGGAAGTGGCGGCGCAGATCGATGCCGAGCTGATTGTGAATGTCCAGGGTGATGAGCCGTTGATTGATCCGCGGATGATCGACCAGGCGGTGACGCCGCTGTTGCACGATTCGGGTATCCAGATGGGAACTCTGGCCGCGCGGATCGATGAACTCGCTGATTTTTACAGCCCCAACGTGGTCAAGGTGGTGAAGGATGAAGCCGGCTTCGCCCTCTATTTTTCCCGGGCGCCGATTCCCTGGCCGAGAGACCTGAGCCAGGATGAACTGGCCGCGGCGCTGCCCCATGAGCGGCTGCTGCGTCACATCGGTCTTTATGTCTACCGGCGGGATCTATTGCTGGCTTACCCGCGCTGGCCGAAAACAGCTCTGGAATCTCTGGAAAACCTGGAGCAGTTACGGGCTCTGGAACGCGGGGTGCGACTCTATGTGGCAGAAACGGAATATGCCTGCCACGGGGTTGATACCCCTGCTGACCTGGAGCGGGTTGCACTTTTGATGGCTAAAGAAAAAAATAATTAAAACAGGCTGTTGTCCATATCTTCCGGATATGGACAGTTTTTTGCATTGAGGGTTTCTTTCGGCCTTGAATGTGTGTAGAATCGCCAGTCGTGGGCTGGCTCATTGAGTATTATTTTTCTCAGGCAGGAATGGATGGATAGATGAAAACCAAGTTTCTATTTGTAACCGGTGGTGTGGTGTCTTCCTTGGGCAAGGGCCTTTCCGCAGCCTCGATAGGTGCTTTGATGGAAGCGCGCGGGCTGCGTGTTTCCATGCAGAAAATGGACCCTTATATCAATGTCGATCCCGGCACCATGAGCCCTTTTCAGCATGGCGAAGTCTTTGTCACTGATGACGGTGCCGAAACCGATCTCGATCTTGGGCACTATGAGCGTTATACCTCGGCCAAATTATCGCGCAAATCGAATTTTACCACCGGCCAGGTTTATGATTCGGTGATTCGCAAAGAGCGACGCGGCGATTATCTCGGCGGAACCGTTCAGGTGATTCCCCATATCACCAATGAAATCAAACAGAAGATCCTCGACAACGCCAAGGGGGTCGATATCGCCATTGTCGAAGTCGGCGGTACGGTCGGCGATATCGAGTCGCTGCCGTTTCTGGAAGCGATCCGCCAGTTCCGGGTTGATCGCGGCCGGGAAAATGTCCTTTATATCCATTTGACACTGGTCCCTTATATCGCCACCGCCGGCGAACTGAAAACCAAACCGACCCAACACAGCGTCAAGGATCTGCGGGAGATCGGGATTCAGCCCGATATTCTGCTGTGTCGCTGCGACCGTGAAATCCCCCGGGAAATGAAGGCAAAGATCGCGCTGTTCTGTAACGTGCCGGAAGCAGCGGTCATTACCGCGCGCGATGTTGGTACCATCTATGAGTGTCCGCAGGCTTTCCACGAGCAGGGGCTGGACGAGCGGATCGTTGATTATCTGAATATCTGGACCAAAGCGCCCGATCTGTCCGACTGGGAACGAATTGTCGAGCGGGTCAAACAGCCGGCCGGGGAAACGACGATTGCCATTGTCGGTAAATATGTCGACTTGACCGAGAGTTATAAGTCCCTTTCGGAAGCCCTGACCCACGGCGGGATCGCCAATAATTGTCGGGTCAACCTGGAGTATATCGATTCCGAAGCCCTGGAACGCCACGGCATCAGCGATGCTTTTGCCAAAGTGGATGGAATCCTGGTGCCCGGCGGGTTCGGTGAACGCGGTAGCGAAGGCAAGATCGCCGCGATTCGGTATGCACGGGAGAACAATATCCCGTTTTTCGGGATCTGCTTGGGTATGCAGATGGCCGTGGTGGAGTTTTCCCGCCATGTCTGCAATATTGAAGACGCCCACTCCTCGGAATTCCATGAAGAGGCCAAAAATCCGGTGATCCACATCATGGAGGATCAGAAAAAAGTCAAAGGGAAGGGGGGGACCATGCGTCTTGGCGCATATCCCTGTGACCTCAAAAAAGATACCCTGGCACGGCGGATTTACGGTACTGACCATCTTTCCGAGCGCCATCGTCATCGGTTCGAATTCAATAACAGCTATTTGAAAAAACTGCAGACCTGCGGGCTGGTTTTTTCGGGAATGAACCCCGAGGCCGGACTGGTGGAAATCGTTGAATTGACCGATCATCCATGGTTTCTGGGTTGCCAATTCCACCCTGAATTCAAATCGCGGCCGATGGAGCCGCACCCCTTGTTTGAATCGTTTGTCGGTGCCTGCCTGAAGCAGGGCCAGGAGAAAAAATAAATGAACAAAGTGAATGTCGGTTCCGTCGTTTTTGGCGGTGCTAAGCAGTTGGTGCTGATTGCCGGACCCTGTGCCATTGAGAATGAAGCGTTGACCTTGCGCATCGCCGAAGGCCTTAAAAAGCTGACCCAGGAACTGGGTTGCGAGCTGGTCTTTAAGGCTTCTTATGATAAGGCCAACCGGACTTCGGTGACGTCCTTCAGAGGACCGGGCATGGAAGAGGGGTTGCGGATTCTCGAGCGGGTCAAAAAGGAGTTCGAACTGCCGGTCATCTCTGACATTCATGATGTGTCCCAGGTCGCACCGGCTGCCGAGGTTCTCGATATTATGCAGATTCCGGCCTTTTTGTCGCGCCAGACCGATCTGCTGGTCGCCGCCGGCGAAAGCGGCAAAACCATCAATATTAAAAAAGGGCAGTTTCTGGCTCCCTGGGATATCGAACATGGGGTCAAAAAGATCGAAACCACCGGCAACCACAATATTCTGCTGACCGAGCGCGGCGCTTCTTTTGGCTACAACAATCTGGTCACCGATATGCGTTCTTTGGTGATCATGCGTGAGATGGGCTATCCGGTGATCTTTGATGCCACCCACTCGGTGCAGTTGCCGGGCGGGGCTGGCGGTGCCTCCGGTGGCCAGCGTCAGTATGTCGGCGCCCTGTCCCGTGCCGCGGCAGCAACCGGCATCGACGGTTTGTTCTGGGAAGTCCATGAAGATCCGGACCATGCTCTCTGTGACGGCCCCAATTCACTGCCCCTGGCCAAGGTCAAAACCATGCTCGAACAGGTTCTGGCCATTGATGCGATTTTCAAACAGGGCTCGAACGATGAGTGATGAAACCATGCTGGAAACGGCAAAGCATGTTCTGCAGGTTGAGGCTGACGCGGTTCTGGCTCTGAAAGACCGGATCAACGGCGATTTTTCGACTGCGGTCAAGATGATTCTCGAGTGTCACGGCAAGGTGGTGGTGACCGGTATGGGCAAGTCCGGGCTGATCTGCCAGAAGATCGCCGCAACCATGGCATCGACCGGCACCCCGACTTTTTTCCTGCATCCGGCGGAAGGTATCCATGGCGACCTGGGCATGCTTTCCAAGGGGGATGTGGTCATCGCCGTATCCTACTCCGGGGAGACCGAAGAGGTCTGCCGGATTCTGCCGGTGATCAAGCGCATGGGGCTGCCGCTGATCACCATGTCCGGCAATCCCAAAAGCACCCTGGGGATCGCCGGTGACGTCCACCTGAATATCGGTGTGGCCGAAGAAGCCTGCCCGCTGGGCTTGGCGCCGACGGCCAGTACCACGGCGACTCTGGCTATGGGTGATGCCCTGGCCGTGGCGCTGCTCAATGAGCGTGGCTTCAAGGCCGAGGATTTCGCCATGTTTCACCCCGGGGGGGCGCTCGGAAAAAAACTGCTGCTGAGGGTCGAGGATATCATGCACACCGGCGATCAGGTTCCGTTGGTCGGCCCCGCCACCCTGGTCCGCGAAGCCTTGTTCGAAATTACCAGTAAACAGCTCGGGGTGACCGGGATTGTGGACGAGCAGGGCGCTCTGGTGGGCGTCTTTACCGACGGCGATCTGCGGCGGATCATGGAGAAGGGGTTGGAGAGTCTGCAACAGCCCATCCGCGAATTCATGTCACTGTCCCCGAAACGGATCCTGCGCCACAACCTGGCGGCCAAAGCGCTGCAGGTTATGGAAAGCCATTCCATTACCTCCCTGTTTGTCTTTGCCGATGACGGGGAAACAGTTCCGGTCGGCATCATTCACCTGCACGATCTGCTGCGGGCGGGAGTGGTCTGATGGAGAAAAAGCTGGCTGCAATCAAACTGCTCCTGCTGGATGTCGATGGGGTTTTGACGGACGGACGGATTATTTACGATAATCAGGGTAACGAACTGAAAGCCTTTGACGTCAAAGACGGCCATGGGCTGAAACTGCTGCAGCGGTCCGGAGTCAAAGTCGGGATTATTACCGGCCGCTCTTCCGCCGTTGTTGCCAAGCGTGCCCAGGAACTCGGTATCGAGATCCTTTATCAGGGAGCCTTGAGCAAACTTGGCCCCTATCAGGAGATTCTCGCCGAACAGGGGCTGAGCGACGAACAGGTAGCCTATGTCGGCGACGATGTCGTTGATCTGCCGATTCTGCGCCGGGTCGGTTTCAGCGCCACGGTGGCCGATGCCGTTCCGGATGTCCCGCCGTTGGTCGATTATGTGACCACACGCCCCGGCGGACGTGGTGCGGTGCGCGAAATCTGTGACCTGATCTTGCGCGCCAACGGCGCTTGGCAGGAGTTGACCGAGCGCTATTTTAAAGCCTGAGCGGGATAATGGGCGTTTTCGAGCCGAGTGATTTCAGCAAAAAGACCGCCGGCGGCGATTGTGTCCGGGAGCGGTGTTCTTGAAAGCAAAACACATTTTAGCGCTGGTGATCATTGTGGCCGTCGGCACTTTGGCAGCGGTGATCTGGAGTCATTTGCGGGAGCAGGAGCCGGCCGCGATCCTGGAGACCATGCCGGGAGATGTTGATCTGGCGTTAACCGATCTTCACTACACGCATAATGAAGACGGCCAAAAACGCTGGGTCCTCGACGCCAAGAGTGCCGAGTATCAGCGGCAGAGTCAGTTGGTCAGCCTGGCTGCGTTGCATCTGGATTTTTTTGATGCCGGCCCGTTTGCCGAATTGAATGTCACCGCCGGGCAGGGAACGCTGGATCAGAACACCAACCGGATTGAGCTCTGGGAGCATGTTGAGGTAACCTCCAGTCGCGGCGACAACCTGATCACCGAACGCCTGAACTACAATGAGCAGGCCCGCCGGTTGAGTACGGATGAGCCGCTGGTTTATCAGGGACCCGGCTTGAAAGTGACTGGAGTCGGGTTGGATGTGGAGATCGACCGCGGCTACCTGCTGGTGAAAAAAAACGTTCGGGCGGTTTTTCAGCCCGCTGCAAATGGATCACGATAAATGTTGAAACGACTGCTGGCTTTGCTGGTTTTTATCCCTTTTCTTATGGTTGCCTTTGCCGGTGCGGCGCAGACCTTTTCAGGGCTGCAGGCCGATCAACCGGTTGAAGTGACCTCCACCCGGCTGGAAGTTTTTCAAGCCGAGCGGAAGACCGTTTTCAGCGGGGATGTGGTTGCAACGCAGGGTGATTTTGTGCTAAACGCGAAGCAACTGACTGTGTTTTTCAATGCCGACCAGAGCCAGGTGGAGCGTATGGAAGCGGTCGGACAGGTCAAGATCACCCAGCAGGGCCGGATCGCGACTGCGGATAAAGCCATCTTCAAGCAACCGGAGCAGGTCCTGGAACTGCAGGGGAACGCACAACTGCAACAGGGCGAAAACCGGATTGTCGGGGATGAGATCACCGTCTATCTTAAGGAAAACCGGAGTGTCGTCAAAAGTTCCGGCAGCGGCCGGGTCAAGGCGCTGATCATTCCCGCCAAGAAGCAGGACGGCGCCCGGTGAAAAGGCAGCTGAAGGCGACCGGCCTGCGGAAGACCTATGCCGGCCGGGAGGTTGTTTGCGGGGTCGATCTGAGCGTGGCTTCCGGCCAGGTGATCGGCCTGCTGGGGCCGAACGGTGCAGGCAAGACGACCAGTTTCTATATGGTGGTTGGGCTGGCGCGGCCAGATCAGGGGGCGGTCTTCCTTGATGACCGCAATATCACCGACCTGCCCATGTATCGGCGGGCTCGCGCCGGGATCTCCTATCTGCCTCAGGAGGCCTCGGTGTTTCGCAAATTGACGGTTGCGGAGAATCTGTTGGCGATTATTGAAACCCTGCGCTTGACCGCTGGCGAACAGCAACAGCGCCTGGAAGCGTTGCTGGAAGACCTGAATATCGGTCATATCCGCAATTCAAAAGGGTATGCGTTGTCCGGGGGGGAACGGCGGCGGGTTGAGATCGCCCGCTCACTGGTTCTCGATCCTGCGTTTCTTCTTTTGGATGAACCCTTTGCCGGTATCGATCCGATTGCCGTGATCGATATCCAGAATATTATTTCCCAGCTCAAGGACCGGGGTATCGGCATTCTGATTTCTGACCACAATGTCCGCGAAACTTTGGGGGTTTGCGATCAGGCTTATATCCTGAACCGAGGGCATGTTCTTGAATTCGGTACTCCCGAGGCGATTGCGGCAAGCCCCGTGGCCCGGGAAATTTACCTTGGAGACAAATTTCGGCTCTGACCTTGAGGCGGATGAGATTGTCTTCAGTGACCCAATGACTGTTTGTTAATCGATCATGACATGGACTGAAACAAATTATGGCTCTTGATCTTCGTTTACAAGTTAAACTCAGCCAACAGCTGGTGATGACCCCTCAGTTGCAGCAGGCCATCAAGCTGCTTCAGCTTTCGCGCATGGAGCTGGTGGATGTCGTCACACAGGAGTTGGCTGAAAACCCGTTGCTGGAGGAGGGGCTTGATCCGAAAGAGGAGCGCGATGAGACCGTTGCCACGGAAGAGGACAGCGGTGCCGTAACCGAGGCTTCCCCGGAGCAGGAATTAAAGGGTGAAGAGGAAGGGATGAACGACATTGACTGGCAGACCTATCTGGAAGGCTACAGTCTGAACAGCAGCGACAGCCGCGATAATTATGAGGATCAGGAGGAACGCCCCTCTTACGAAAGCCTGTTAACCAAACAGGAAAGCCTCAATGATCATCTGCTCTGGCAACTCGGGTTGTCGGCCTTTGCCGAGAAGGAGAGGCTGCTGGCCGCTGAGATCATCGGCAACCTCGATGAGTCGGGATATCTTCATGCCAGCCTGGAAGAATTGTCCGCTTCCACCCAAACTGCCCCGGAAGAGGTTGAGGCTGTCCTGAAGAAGGTTCAGCAGTTTGACCCCGCCGGGGTGGCCTGCCGTAATCTGCAGGAATGTCTGTTGCTGCAGTTGGAACGGATGGACCTCGGTGATTCCCTTGCTGCGCTCATCCTGCGTGATTGCCTGAGCGAACTGGAAGGCCGGAAATATCCGGCGATAGCCAAGGCGCTCAAGGTTTCGCTCGATGATGTGCTCGATGATGTGCTCGGTGCCGCCAAGTTGATCTCCGATCTCGATCCCCGACCGGGGCGGGCCTACAATGAAGAAGAGGTCCATTACATCGTTCCGGATATCTTCGTACATAAGGTTGGTGACGAATATGTGGTCACCCAGAATGACGAGGGCCTGCCAAATCTGCGCATCAACTCCTTTTATCGCAACGCCCTGACCGATTCGAATGCGGTCGACAAAAAGGCCGGTGAATATATTCAGGATAAAATGCGTAGCGCGGTCTGGTTGATCAAGAGTATTCATCAGCGCCAGCGCACCATCTACAAAGTCACAAAAAGCATCGTCAAATTTCAAAGAGAGTTTTTCGACCATGGCATCGAATACCTCAAGCCTCTGGTGTTAAGGGATGTCGCAGAGGACATCGAGATGCACGAATCCACGGTCAGCAGGGTCACGACCAATAAATATGTGCAGACTCCACAGGGGCTTTTTGAACTGAAATTCTTTTTCAATAGCGGCATCAATACCGCCGATGGTGATGCCGTTGCTTCCGAAAGCGTGAAGAGCAAAATCAAAGAGATCATTGCCGCAGAAGATCCGAAGAAGCCCTATTCCGATCAGAAAATTGTTGCCTTGTTGAAAGACCAGGATATCAATATCGCTCGACGGACAGTCACCAAATACCGGGAAATGCTCGGGCTCGGTTCCTCGACGGAACGAAAACGGCTGTTTTGAATACGGATTAGGAATTCTGTTGCGGATAGAAGGATGTCTCAGGCGCCATTCTACGCTATAATCCAAAGAAGAGCCTGGCACTAGGCCGGAGCCTGTTACCGCAAGGAGGTTGTCTTATGCAAATTGCCGTTACCTTCCGTCATATGGAAAGCAGTGATGCCGTTCGTAGCTATGTGGAAGAGAAACTGGCCCGGGTCAAAAAGTATATTGACGAGCCGATTGACGCTCAAGTTGTTTTATCCGTTCAGAAAAAAATCTATCACCGTGCTGAAGTGACCATGGTGGCCAAGGGCCTGACCATGAAAAGCATGGAAGAAAAAGATGATATGTATGCTGCCATTGATCTGATGGTCGATAAAATTGAACGGCAGCTCAAAAAGTACAAGGAAAAATTAAAAGAACATAAAGGAACCACGGCCAATCAGCGGCTGGTTGAAAAATCGATTATCTCGGGACCGAGTGTTGATGACGGAGGCGGCAATCCGGAAATTATCCGCAGCCATTCGTTTTTTGTCAAACCGATGTCGGTTGAAGAAGCGGTGATGCAGATGGACCTGCTGGACAAAGAGTTCCTGGTTTTTACCGATGACCATTCCGAGGAGATGAATGTGGTTTACCGTCGCAAAGATGGCAACTACGGTTTGATCGTTCCTCAAGGAAGTTAACCATATTTGTGGATGCGGGTCTTTTCCCAGAAATGGGAAAAGACCCGTGCTTTTTTATTGCTGACCGAATAAGATTGTGATTATGAACATTTCTGAACTACTGAATCCCCAGGCTATCGTCGCTGATCTTAAGGCCAAGGACAAGACCGGAACTCTTGCCGAACTCACGGACGCGCTGATTGACTGTGAGCCCTCTCTGAACCGCGATGAGGTTATTGCTGTTCTGGAGGAGCGTGAAAAACTTGGCAGCACCGGGATCGGTGATGGGGTCGCCATTCCGCACGGCAAACTGGCGGGAATCCCGGAGCTGAAGCTGGTGTTCGGCCGGAGCAAGGGCGGGGTCGATTTTGAGTCGATGGATGGCCAGCCGGCCTACCTGTTTTTTCTGCTGATCGCTCCAGAGGAGTCCGTAGGCGTTCATCTGAAAACCCTGGCCAGGATTTCCAAGCTGCTGAAAGACTCCAAGGTGAGAAAAAAATTACTGGACGCTGCCGATCAGGATGCGATTTACCAGATTATTCTTGAAGAAGAGGGCTAACCTTCCTGATGCTTGCCTCCCGAATCCGCTAACTTTTTTAGGGCCATGCCCGTGGTTGATTGAATCCGAACCTTATGCCGAAGCTTTCGATACAGGACATTCTCGATGAAAAGGAAGCCGGTCTGAACCTGGAGCTGTTGGCCGGGGGGGCTGGCTTGGACAACTGTGTCTCCGTGCCAAGGATTCAAAAACCCGGCCTTGCGCTGGCCGGTTACATGAGCAGTCTGCATCCGGACCGGGTCCAGGTTTTGGGGACAACCGAACTGAGCTTTCTGGCGCATATGCCGGAAGAGAAAGCCCGCGAGCAGGTTCGAAAGCTGTGTCAATACCAGCTTTCCTGCCTGGTGATTACCAAAGGCCAGGAGGTTCCCGACTATCTCCTCGAAAGCGCCAATGCCGGGCGCACTCCGTTGTTGCGGACCGACCATCTCAGCTCCCATTTTATTTCCCTGATCACGCGTTTTCTCGAGGAACGGTTACTGCCGACCTCAACCCTGCACGGGGTTCTGCTCGATGTCCTCGGCATGGGGGTCCTGATTCAGGGGAAAAGCGGGATCGGCAAAAGCGAGTGCGCGCTGGAACTGATTTTACGTGGTTTTCGCCTGGTGGCGGATGATGTTGTCAAGGTCAGATTCAAGCTGCCTTCCGTTGTTTTCGGCGAAGGGATGGATCTGCTGCCTCACCATATGGAGGTTCGGGGGCTCGGTATCCTCAATATCAAACATCTGTTCGGGGTCGCGGCAATTCGCGGGCGGAAAAAAATCGATCTGGTTGTGGAACTGGTCGAGTGGGAGGATGATAAGGAGTACGACCGCCTGGGGATGGAGGATCAAACCTTCAACCTGCATGGGGTTGAGCTTCCGTTTGTCCGTATCCCCGTGGCACCGGGGCGAAATATCAGCACCATTGTCGAAGTTGCAGCGCGGAACCAACTGCTCAAAGAAATGGGTTATCACAGCGCCCGCGAATTTCAGGAATTGTTGGAAAAACGTATGGCTGAAGCGGCCCACCTGCACTCCCATTCGATTATCGGAGATGATTTGGAATGAGCCAGCGGCTGGTCATTATCACCGGGCTTTCCGGCTCCGGAAAATCGACGGCGGCGCGTGTACTTGAAGATCAGGGCTTTTTCGTAGTCGACAATCTGCCCCTGGTGATGCTGCCGGATTTTTTGCGGCGCGCTGAAGAAGGGCTGAATGCCGAATCTGACCTTGCGGTGGTCATTGATGTCCGTAATCGCGGTTTTCTGGTTGACCACGCCAGGATTTTTCAGGGGTTGGAAGAGGCCGGCTATCAGCTGGATATCCTGTTTTTCGAAGCCGCCGATGAGGTCCTGCAGCGCCGCTACTCGGAAACCCGCCGTTCTCATCCGTTGGCCCATTCGGAGTCGGTCCAGGCCGGGGTTCAGAGGGAGCGACAATATCTGCTGCGCTTGCGAAATGCGGCCACCAGGGTGATTGACAGCAGCAACCTGACCTCCCGGCAGTTACGGGATCTGGTGCTGTCTTTTCTGGGCGAAGAGCGGGAACCGCTATTGATCGTCAATCTGGAGTCCTTCGGCTATCGCTACGGCCTGCCGCCGGCCGCAGATCTGGTTTTTGATGTGCGTTTTCTGCCCAACCCGCATTATGTTGAAGAGCTAAGACCATTGACCGGACTTGATCCGGTATTACGTGATTATGTCCTCTCTCAGCCCACCTGTCGCGAGTTTCGCAAGCACCTGGATCCGCTACTGGCTTTTCTGATTCCCCATTATCGGGCCGAGGGGAAGAGTTATCTGACTCTGGCCATCGGTTGTACCGGGGGCAGGCATCGCAGCGTATCGATTGTCGAAGACCTGTACGGTGCGTTTCCCGATACACAGGTGCTGCTGAGAGTGAATCATCGTGATATCGATAAAGGGTAAATCATGATAGGTATTGTGGTGATTTCTCATGCCGGGCTGGCCGCTGAGCTGGTGCAGGCCGCTGAACTGATTTTGGGACCGCTTGACAAGGTTAAGGCCATCAGCATCAATCGCAGTATGTCGGTGGACAATGCGAAGGCTGAATTGCAACAGGCTATCGACCAGGTGGGTATTGATGGCCAGGGGGTGATGATCCTGTCCGATCTGTTCGGGGGGACCCCGACCAATATCAGCGCCGAGTTTCTGGCGCCCGGGGCGATTGAAATTTTGACCGGGGTTAATCTGCCGATGCTGATCAAATGTGCCGGAGCCAGAAACGAATTGGTTCTGGAAGATTTGGCTGGACGCTTGAAAGAATATGCCCGGGATGCGATCATAAGACCTATGGAATTGTTGCGTAACATCGATAGAACCTGACAGGGGAAAACATGTCGCTGGTTTTAACACGGATAGATAATCGTTTGATCCATGGGCAGGTCCTGGAAGCATGGGTACCGTTTGTCAAGGCCGATTGCATTGTCGTGGCCAATGATGAACTGGCCCATAATCCACTGAAAAAAATAATGATGCAGGCCTCAGTTCCCAGTCGGCTGCAGGTGGAAATCGGCACCATTGATGAAATTATCCCGCTTTTGAACTCCGAAGCCCTCCAGCGCAAAAAGGTTCTGCTATTGTTCGGAACCACCGCCGATGCCCTGCGGGCTTATCGGAGCGGTCTTGAATTCGACCGTTTGAACCTGGGTAACCTGCATGCGGACAAGGGCAAAGCCCGCCTGTGTTGCACCGTCTTTCTGGATGAAGCCGATGTCGATGACCTGGCACTCCTTGATCAGGCGGGAGTCGATATCTCCGCTCGCTGTATCCCTGCAGACAGTGAACGGTCCTGGAAAAAATTGACGCCCCTGATAAAGGAAAAGGATTGATTATTCAGGATCTCTTGCTCGGAGCTTTGGTTGCGCTGCTCTGCGGATTGGACCGTGTTGCGGTTCTGCAGATCATGATCTCGCGACCGTTGGTTGCCGCACCGTTGACCGGGATGTTGCTGGGCCAGCCACTGATCGGTCTGCAGGTCGGGATCATGATGGAGCTGTTGTGGCTGGCGCGACTTCCGGTCGGCGCGGCGATTCCGCCTGACGATACGCAGGTTTCCATTGCGGCAACGGTTCTGGCGGTGACGGTGGCGCGCATGTTCACGATCAGCGGCCCGGAACCGGCGCTGTTTTGTTTGCTGGTGACTCTGCCGTTGGGAAAGTTGGGACAATATTTCGATCATCGGGCCCGGCGTTTTAACGACCATCTGCCGGAACTGGCGGAACTGGCCATCGAACGGGGCTCGTTGCGGGGAGCGGAGCGGCAACATTTAAAAGGGTTGTTGAGCTTCTCAGTCGCTGCATTAAGTACCTATATCGTCATTCTTGGGGGCGGTCTGCTGATCATCCCGTTTTTATGGCCGCTGATTGAGGAAGGGTTGGTTTACTCGTCCAGCTGGATCCAGTTGGCGTTGCCGCTGATCGGTGTTGCGGTCATTTTGGGGACAATTAATGTCAGCCGGTCCATTACTCTGTTCTGTGCCTCTTTTGGTATGGCTTTTTTGCTGATGTGGCTGGTGTGAAGATGGCTTTTTCCTGGAAAACAAGGCTTCATATCTGGTTACGCTTTCTGATTTTGCAGGCGAGCTGGAACTTTGAACGGCACCAGGGACTGGGGTTCTTTTATGCTCTGCTTCCAGGGTTGCGGAAACTGTATTCCGGAAGCCAGCTGCTGGCCGTGGCGCGACGCTATGTCGGCTATTTCAATACCCACCCCTACCTGACCCCGCTGGTGGCCGGGGCGGTGTTGAAGCTCGAGGAAAAACAGGCGGCCGGCGACACCCCTGCAGTGGATATCGATGATTTCAAGGAAATTGTCGCGGCGCCTTACGCGGCCATCGGCGATGCCTTGTTTTGGGGCGGTTTGCGACCTCTGGCCGCAGGGGTGAGCCTGTTTTTCGCGGTCAAAGGATTTCTCTGGTCCTCCCTGGTTTTTCTACTGCTGTTCAACCTGGTCCCCTTCTGGTTCCGGACTGTTTTCTTTGCCCGGGGCTATCGGCAAGGAATGAACTCGGTAGAGTTCATTCAACAAAACAGCCTGCCGGACTGGGCCATCCATACCAAGGAGGCTGCGGTGGTTGTCCTGGGCGGGTTGAGTGCCTTCATGGTTTTTTCTCATTTGGGACGGCAGTCTCTCGCGACCTGGTTAGGACTGCTGACCCTGCTACCGATGGTATTGTTGGCGTATCTTGCCAGAAAAGGGGTGTCCACCCTTTGGATGATTTATATTATTGCACTGATCATATTCATGGCCGGGTTATTCTGGGCCGATGTAATTCAGTGGCTTGAAATGTAAGGACGATAAATGTTAAGCCGAAATTTTACGATTAAGAACCGTCTTGGATTGCATGCCAGGGCTGCTGCCCAACTGGTGCAGACAGCCAATAAATTTAGCTCTGAAGTGACCCTGATCAAGGATGAGGTCGAGGTCAACGGCAAGAGTATTATGGGGATTCTTCTACTTGCCGCGCCCCAGGGAACGGATATCGAGGTGACCGTAGCGGGGAGTGACGAAGACCAGGCGATGGTCCGTATCGCCGCATTGATTGAGGATGGCTTTGGCGAAGATTGAGATCACTCAGGATACCTATCTGGTCGGCATCGGGGTTTCTCCGGGAATCAGTATCGGAGAAGTCTGTCTGCTCGCCAGTCGGCCGGCCATTGATGCCGCTGAGATCTCTCCCGACCTGGTTGATACCGAACTGCAACGTTTTCGCTCTGCACTCAACCAAGCCCGGGAACAGCTGAACAATATAAAGCGAGCCGTTTCCAAGCAGGAGCATCTGCGGGAGCATTTGTATATTCTGGAAACGCACTTGCTGATCCTTGATGACGACATGCTGGTCAAGGGAACGGAACAGGCGATCCGTAAGCTTCTTAATGCCGAAGCCGCCTTGTCACGTACCCTTGATAAGCTGCGTGCTTTGTTCGACAATATTGAGGATGAGTATCTGCGTGAGCGGCGCTCCGATGTCGATGCCGTCGGTGATCGGTTGCTGCGGATCCTGGCCGGAGCCAGCGAGCGTAGTCTCGGGCAGATCGGGCGTAGATCATTGGTTGTCGCCCATGACCTGTCCCCGGCAGAGACCATGCAGATGGACCGCTCCAATATTCTCGGCTTTCTGACCGATAAAGGGGGGCGCACTTCACACACCGCTATTCTGGCGCGTTCCCTTGATATCCCGGCCATTGTCGGGCTGGAGAATATTACCGCGCTGGTGACCGAGCGGATGCCGATCATCATTGACGGTTCCAGCGGGGTCGTGGTCCTCAATCCTTCGCCGGCGACTGTGCAGGAATATCGCAATCGCAAGCAATCCTTCGAGGACCTTGAGCGCGAACTGGAGAGGCTTCGTGAGTTACCTGGCAGGACCACGGACAACTGCACCATAGCACTGCGCGGTAATCTGGAACTACCGGGAGAGTTTGCCCTGGCATGTAAGCATGCGGCGGAAGGGGTCGGCCTGTTTAGGACTGAATTTCTCTACCTGGGACGCAGTACGCCCCCTTCCGAGGAGGAACAATTCCAGACTTACTGTCAGGTGCTGCAGATTATGCCGGAGCATCCGGTGACGATCCGGACCCTTGATATCGGCGGAGATAAATTCGTTCCCGAATTGAATCTGGCTGATGAATGTAATCCGGCCATGGGACTGCGGGCGATTCGTTTCTCTCTGCGGGAAGTTACCCTGTTCAGGATTCAATTGCGGGCCATTCTGCGGGCCTCCCATTACGGCAAGGTCCGTATCATGTTTCCCATGATCAGCGGGGTTGCGGAAATCAGGGCCTGTAAACGCATGCTGCGGGATGCGGCGGTGGAACTGGAGCAGGAAGGATTGAAATATGATCCCGATCTCGAAGTTGGTATCATGGTTGAAACGCCATCGGCTGTATTGATTGCACCGCTGCTGGCCCGGGAGGTTGATTTCTTCTCCGTCGGAACCAATGATCTGATTCAGTATTGCCTTGCCGTGGATCGGGGGAATGAGTATGTTGCCTATCTTTACGACCCCCTGCATCCAGCCATCCTGCGGGCCCTGAAGGCGACTTGCGATGCTGCCAACAATGCCGGAATTCATGTGTGTATTTGCGGAGAAATGGCTGGTGAGCCGCTCTACGCTATGGTCCTGGTCGGACTCGGCTTTCATGAACTGTCTATGAATCCGTCCTGCGTACCGCGGGTTAAGCGGGTGTTAAGGCAAGTTTCCCGTCGCGATGGTGAATTGCTGGTGGAAAAACTGCTGCAGCTGGCAACCAGCAAAGAGGTGTCCTGCCAGATTGATGAAGACATGCGCAAGCTGCTGCCGGACATTTTTGACCGCCCCATCATCTAAGCCGTTGCTGCTATCAAATCAAATCGCCAAGCGGCCAGAAGCAGACCGGTTTTGACCGATCTGAAATGAGCGGATATCATTTTCAGGTCCAGGAATATAAAAAAGGTTGACTCAAGAGGCTTAACCTCATTAGTATCCGCAGGTTTTTAACACTTTAAGACGTCAGTAGGAGGACATTCACTATGGCCATGACCGATTTTCTTTTTACTTCGGAGTCCGTCAGCGAAGGACATCCTGACAAGGTTGCCGATCAGATTTCCGATGCTGTACTTGATGCTATTCTGGCTCAGGACCCGAATGCCCGCGTGGCTTGTGAAACCTTGGTGACCACCGGGATGGCTTTTATCGCCGGGGAAATTACCACGACGGCCTATGCAGATCTGCCAGCTATTGTGCGGCAGACCATCAAGGAGATCGGCTACTGCGATTCCGCCATGGGGTTCGATTATGAGACCTGCGCGGTCATGACCTCGATTGATCAGCAGTCTCCGGATATCTCTCAAGGGGTCACCGCCGGTGAGGGTCTCTATAAAGAGCAGGGCGCCGGAGACCAGGGCTTGATGTTTGGGTTCGCTTGCAACGAGACTCCGGAACTGATGCCCATGCCGATTACTTTCGCCCATAAATTGACCAAACGGCTCGCCGATGTTCGCAAAAGCGGTCAGCTTTCCTTTTTGCGGCCGGACAGCAAATCCCAGGTGTCGGTCCAATACGTCGATGACAAACCGAGCCGTATCGACACCATCGTTGTCTCGTCACAGCATAACCCGGACGTGACCTATGAACAGCTGCAGGAAGCGATTATCGAAGAGGTGATCAAGCCGACCCTGCCGGCTAAACTGCTGGATGACAAGACCCGCTTCCTGATCAATCCGACCGGTCGCTTCGTTGTCGGCGGACCGATGGGGGATTGCGGCCTGACCGGGCGAAAAATCATTGTCGACACCTACGGCGGACACGGCTCACATGGCGGCGGAGCGTTCAGCGGCAAAGACCCTTCCAAGGTTGACCGGAGCGCCTCGTATATGGCCCGTTATATTGCCAAAAATATCGTTGCCGCCGGACTGGCACGGAAGTGTGAAGTGCAGTTGGCCTATGCCATCGGCGTCGCTGAGCCGGTGTCGGTGATGATCAACACCTTCGGGACCGGCAAAATTCCGTCCAATACGATCGCCGGGATTGTGCGGGAAGAGTTCGATATGCGCCCGGCCGCCATCATCGAGCAGCTCGACCTGCTCAAACCGATTTATCGACAGACCGCCGCTTATGGCCATTTCGGTCGGGAATTGCCAGGCTTTACCTGGGAAGTTACTGATCGCGCCGAATCGATCAAGGCCCGCGCCGGGTTGTGATGATTGATATTGGCAAAGGCCGCCCTGGTCTTTGCTAAACACACTTCGCAAAAGCGTGGTTTTGCTACACTTGCAACCCCAAGGAGACGATCTCCTTGGGGTTGTCTTGTTCAATCTTTTAATCCCGCACTCTTTTCAAAATGTCCTGATAGGCATCGATTCGGCGATCGCGCAAAAACGGCCAGATCCGGCGGATCTGTTCGCTTCGGTCCAGATCGAGTTCCAGGGTCAGGACGTCTTCCTGATCACCGGCCTGCAGTAGGATTTCCCCTTGTCCACCGGCCACGAAACTGTGACCCCAAAAACGGGCCCCGGCAGTCTGGCCGCTGGGGTCGGCTTCAAAACCGACCCGGTTGACCGCAACCACGGGGATCCCATTGGCAACCGCGTGGCTGCGCTGAATCGTGATCCAGGCGTCCCGCTGGCGCTGTTGCTCTGCTTGGGAATCGGCCGGATCGAAACCGATGGCCGTCGGATAGATGAGGATTTCCGCTCCGGCCAGGGCCATCAGGCGGGCTGCTTCAGGATACCACTGATCCCAGCAGACCAATACCCCGAGCCTGCCGAGGGAGGTCTGGATCGGGTTGAAACCGAGGTCGCCGGGAGTAAAATAGAATTTTTCGTAGTAGCCCGGATCGTCCGGGATGTGCATCTTGCGATATTTCCCGGCAATGCTGCCGTCGTTTTCTAACACCACCGCGGTGTTGTGATAGACCCCGGCCGCTCTTTTTTCGAACAGGGAGAGCACCAGAACCAGGTTCAGCTCTTTGGCCAGCGCTCCGAACTGCTCGGTGGCCGGACCGGGAATGGGTTCTGCCAGATTGCACAGCGCGGGATCTTCGGTCTGACAGAAATAGGGACCGCAATGCAGTTCCTGCAAAATAACCAGCCGGGCGCCCTGTGCTGCTGCCTGACGAATTCCCTGGAGGCTTTTGTCGATGTTGGCCTGACGGTCTTCCTGGCAGCTGTGCTGAACGAGGCCGATGGGCAAGGTTCTCATTTCAGAACTCCTTTCGGGATCTGCATGGTAATGCAGTGCAGGGAGCCATGTTGCCTGATCAGAGGGCGGCAATCAATGCCGACGATTTCGTAGCCGGGGAAAGCCTGGGCGATAACCGCGAGGGCTTCGCTGTCCGCCTTATCGGCATAGGTCGGCACCAGCACCAGCTGATTGATCACCAGGAAATTGGCATAGGTTGCCGGCAGCCTCTCGCCGTCATCGAAACAGGCAGACGGCCAGGGCAGGGGCAGGAGTCGGTAAGGTTTCCCCGCTCTGGTGGTGAAGCTGTGCAACTGTTCTTGCATCCTTTGCAGGGCCGGGAAATGTTCATCCGCCGGATCGTCACAGCGAACATAGACAATGCTGTCATCCGGGCAGAGCCGGGCCAGGGTATCGATATGGGAATCGGTGTCGTCACCTGCCAGCCAGCCGTGGTCGAGCCAAAGGAGATGATCTGTGCCGAATAGTTCGGTGAGCTGTTCGGCGAGTTGCTCCCGCCCCAGGTGAGGGTTGCGGTTAGGGTTGAGCAGGCAGTCACTGGTGGTCAGCAGGGTGCCGTTGCCATCGCTTTCGATACTGCCCCCTTCCAGAATCAGACCGATGGTTTCCAGTGCGGTCTGCCCGAAACAGCCGGCCTGATGCAGGTTACGGGTGATCTGGTTGTCGGCCGCGGCGGCAAATTTCAATCCCCAACCGTTGAAGCCGAAATCGAGTAATAGTGGCTGCTCCCCGGCGTAAACCGTGATCGGGCCGAAATCCCTGGCCCAGGTGTCATCGGTAGCAACTGCAAAAATCATGACCGCGTTCATGGCGACGCCATGTTCTCGCAGCACTTTTTCAACAGCCTTCGGTTCCGGAGTGGCGATGATGACCTTGCTGACCCTGGTCAGCTGCCGAGTCAATTCCAGGTAGGTCTGCTGCACCTCGGCCAGCAGGTCGCACCAGTCTGAATTTCGGTGCGGCCAGGCCAGCAGCACGGCATCTTGCTCTTCCCATTCGGCCGGAAGCCGACGGATTTGATAAGGGGTCTTTTCCATGAATGAGCTGCCTTTTGTCATTTTAACAATGTATGTTCGATTAAAATCTTCAGCCCGATGACGATCAGCAGCGCGCCACCCAGGCGTTCCACTCGTGGTCCCCAACTGCTGCCCAAACGTCTTCCCAACAGCATGCCGCAGAGGGTCAGCAGGCAGGCGGTGAAACCGATGACCAGGGACGGTGTCCAGATCTCGACTCCGAGCACGGCCAGGCTGAGGCCGACGGCCAGCGCGTCGATACTGGTGGCAATGGATAGCATGACCAGGGACAGGCCCCGGGTCGGATCTCCCGGTTCTGTCTCCTCTTCTTTTTGCCAGGAATCGCGGAGCATTTTTGCGCCGATCAGGAACAGCAGAATAAAGGCCAGCCAGTGATCAAAGGTTTCAATCTGCCGGCGCAGGCTGATTCCCGCAGCCCAGCCCAGAATCGGCATCAGAGCCTGAAACAGGCCGAAATGAAAAGCGAATCGAAACAGGTGCCGGCCGGTCAGTTTGGGCAGGCTCAGGCCGGCGGCCAAGGCCACGGCAAAAGCGTCCATGGCCAAGGCCACGGCGATTCCGATCAGGGTTAGAATGTCCATAGTTTCTACTTATTTTATCGAGTAAGATGGGCCAGGTATAGTGGTCCCGGTGAGAAAATAAACCGGCGCTGTCTGACGTTGGTAATGCGCTCCGCGGCGGCAATAAGCAAAGGGCTGCGTGCTGCAGCCCTGAACAACCCGGCAGAGATGTTACTGCTCAATGGAAACGCTTTCGATCAGGACTGGCTCTTTTGGCACATCCTGGTGGTAACCCTGGGTGCCGGTGGGAACCTGGGCAATGGCATCGACCACCTCCATTCCTGCCGTGACCTGGCCGAAAACGGCGTAACCGTATTGATTGGGAGCGGTGCCCTGATGGTCGAGGAAACTGTTATTGACCAGGTTGATGAAAAACTGGCAGGTGGCGCTGTCAACGACCTGAGTGCGGGCCATGGCAATGGAGCCACGGGTATTCTTCAGGCCGTTGTGGGCTTCGTTTTTAATCTGTCCGGCGGTTTTTTTCTGCGCCATCTCTGCGGTAAACCCGCCCCCCTGGATCATGAAACCGGGAATGACGCGGTGAAAGATTGTCTGCTCATAAAAACCGTCACGCGCATATTTTAGAAAGTTTTCAGTGCTGATCGGGGCTTTTTCGGCATTCAGTTCAATGACGATCTCTCCCTTGTTGGTCTGGACTTTCACCACGGGTTGAGTGCTCATTGGCATACTCCTTTTCGAAAATGTAAATTCTCAGGTTGACACCGTGGTTCGAAACGAACTGCGGCGAACTTTTCAGGAGCTACATAATGCCGTGATCAAGAAATGAATTTCAAGTACGATTTCAGGGGAAAATGGTGCCGGCTTCGAGAAGTTTGGTAAAGCGGTCATTGGGCAAGGGCTTGCTGAACAGATAGCCCTGGAAAATGGAGCAGCCTTTTTCCTGGAGGAAATTGAGTTCGTATTCGGTTTCCACCCCTTCGGCGACAACTTTCAGATCCAGGTGTTTAGCCATGGAGATAATGGTGTCGACAATGGCGGCGTCGTTGATGTCGTTTTCGATATCCCGGACAAAAGATTGATCGATCTTGAGGATATCCAAAGGCATTTTTTTGAGATAGGCCAGGGAGGAATAACCGGTTCCAAAATCGTCTATGGACAACTCGATACCAAGCTTTTTCAGCCCCTGCATTTTGTCGATGGTATCAACGATATTATCGATCACCATCCCCTCGGTCAGTTCCAGGCCGAGCATCGTCGGATCGGCTCCAGTCTCATCAAGAATATTTTTGACCTGGTTGATAAAATGGGGCTGCCGGAACTGGCGCGGGCTGACATTGACAGCCAGATGGGGAATCGGAAATCCGCACTCCTGCCAGCGGCGCATTTGCAGGCAGGCATTGCGGAGAACCCACTCCCCGATGGGTAGAATCAGCCCGGTCACTTCTGCTACCGGAATAAAAATGGCTGGCGAAATAAAGCCCTTGTCCGGATGCTCCCAGCGGATCAGGGTTTCGGCGCCGACAATCTGCCCGGCGCTGTTGACCTGAGGTTGAAAATACAGGCTCAGCTGATTTCTTTCCAGGGCATAGCGAAGTTCCTTTTCGATGGCCAGCCGACTGTCCGCCGCGGCCTGCATGCTGGGCAGGAAAAAGCGGATCATGTCCCGGCCCTCTTCCTTGGCCCGGTACATTGCGGTGTCTGCATAGCGCAGGATATCGATACCGGATTCCTGGTCGAGTTGGTTTTTGTCCGCGGACGGAAACATGGCCACCCCGATACTCGGAGTGATATGTAATTCATGTCCGGCGATCTGATATTTTCGGGCCAGACGGGACTTGATGGCTTCGGCCTTATACTGGGCCGCGGCAGCAGCGTTGGTGGCGTCACTGCCCAGGTCGGAGAGCAGCATGACGAATTCATCGCCGCCCAGTCTGGAAACTGTGTCCTCGGCGCGCAGATCCATCGTCAAGCGGGAGGCGACCTCTTTGAGCAGGGCATCGCCGACCGGATGACCCAGCGAGTCGTTGATATTCTTGAAACGATCCAGGTCCAGATAGAGCATGGCTCCATAATGACCGAAGCGACGGACCAGGGAAATGTTCTGTTCCAGGCGGTTGAGAAGCAGGCGGCGATTCGGTAGATCGGTCAGGGCGTCATAATAGGCCAGATACTCGATCCGTTCCTCCGCCTGCTTGCGCTCAGTTACGTCGCGCAGGGTTGCGCAGATTTTGTCTTTGTTCTGGTCCAGGCCCTTTTGGAAGCTGGCGTTTAAAGAACAGGGGATCAGCCGGCCGTCTTTGTCCTGCAGGTTGATTTCAAAATCAACGATGCGGTCCTTTTCCTGCAACTGGGCAAACAACAGGCCGCGATCCTGCTCGGCCGGAAAAATCATCAGCACATTTTGGTTGAGGACTTCGCTGCGTTTATAAGAGGAGATATTGGAGATGGAGGGGCTGATCTCGATGATGGTCCCGTCAAAGCCCATTTCCAGATAAACATCCTGCAGGTTTTCGAAAATCAGGCGGTATTTTTCTTCGCTGTTTTTCAGCCGCAAGTGTGAATTATTGAGGTCGCGGACCGCTTTCTGGAGGGCTTCGGTACGCTTGGTGACTTCTTCCTCCAGATGCTCCTGGTAGGCCCGGTTTTCGATGATCAGCCGTGACCGTTCGATGGCCTGATTGATGGCATGGAGCAGCGCCGACATATCCTGGATCGGTTTCAGGAGGTAATTCCAGGCCCCTTTATGAATGGCTTCAATGGCATCGCCGATGACCCCGGTTCCCGAAACCACAATCACCGGGGTGTCGGGAGAAGTTCTCTTGATCTCTTCGAGAACTTCCAGCCCGTCGATTTCCGGCATACGCAGATCACACAGGACCAAGTCCGGTTGTTCGCGGGCAAATATCTCCAGCCCTTCCCGGCCGTTGGCGGCTTCAAGAACTTGAAAGTCAAAATCCTCCAGAAACAGGCGAAAGCTGGCTCTTATGTTCTCTTCATCGTCTATCGTCAGGATAACCGGATTTCTGCGTAGTTCCATTAAAAGAAAACCTCAAAAAGCATGGAGGAACTGATCTGACCGAAATATTTATCATTACTATATATTTATGGGATTTCCCTCATGTATTATGCCGGCAGAAATGGAGTTAGTCAAATTTAATTTTGAGATCTGGCAATTTCTTCCCCCGCTTTAAAAATCACCGGTCATGGATTGTAGAATAAACAGTTTGGGATTGATCGATTCAACTGTTTTGACAATATCGGTAAACAGCTGAAAGTCAACCCCTTCTTCGCAGTCGCTGCCCTGGAAATAGGCATAGCCTTTGGGCAATTCGCTACCCCGGCCGTTATGGAGCAGGAGCAGGTCGACCAGATCGTTAATGCGGCCGTCCGCTTCCCAAGGGTCACGATAATTATATTGCCGGGCAATAATGTGCAGGCCCAGGCCGTTGGCAAAGACCGCTTTGACCTCGAAAGAAAAATCCCGCGGCGACCCGTAATGCTCGTTACGCCCGGAACGGCTCATGACCCGGGCTCCTTGTTGGGCCAAGTATTCGCGGATACTCTCTTCCGACATGGGGGGATGCTGTTCAGTCACTGTTGTCTCCTTTCTCCGGGTTCTCTCGGGGCAAGCTGTGCTTGGCTGCGGCTTTGCCGCTGCGCAAGGTGGTTAGCGGCAGTGGTTCTGCAGTCTCAGTTCCAATCCCCAGGGGACCGGCTTGCGGCCTTCCGGCGAAAGCACCCACAGGGTCGGGATATCGGAGCTGGCCGGGGCCGGGCCGAAGCCGTCGGTCAGGTAAATCATTGCCGCTGGTCGTGGTTGCAGCTGCTGCGCATATTCGAAAGCCGGACGAAAGTCGGTGAAGCCGCCCCCCCGATAGGTGTCGACCACCAGAGGTTGCCCGCTGAAAGCTGCGACCTTTTGAATGCGGCTACCGGCGTAAAGCACGGTGATCCGGCTTTGTCGCCCCCGGGCAATGCGAAGCAGCTCGTTGGCAAAGGCTTCGCGCAGCAGCTGAGTATCTGTCGAATCGCTGACATCGATGGCGACGACCAGGTTCAGATATTGTTTTTTACGCAGGCCGGGGGTGTGGCGGTCGAAACGGCGATGGCTGCGTGACCAGGTTGAGCTTTTCCCGACCCGCCCGGCGGTACCGACGAATTGACGCAAAACCTGCTGCCAGGGGATGCTGGGCGGAGTAAGGAACGGTTCCAGCAGGGTGGCCAGTTCCCCCGTGCTCTCCTCCCGATCGCCCTGTCGGGCCTTGCTGACCATCTGCCGAACCACCTGCTCCGACAGCGCCACCGGGGTACGGTCGGCATCCTGCCAGGGGATGTGATCGTCGATAATCTCCAACCGTTGCTCAGCGGCCGGGTTCTGTTCACCGCTATCCTGGGGCGGGCGTTGGTCGTCTCCGCTGCCGCTCAAACTGCCAAGTTCCGGCAGCTGCAGCAGGCGGGCATAGTATTCTTCAGCGGCCAGTCCTTCCGGAAGGCGCAGCCGGGCCGGCTGCACGGCTTCCCGGGGCAGGTTGGCAATCCCCGGGTTGATGGCCAGATCACAGGCCAGATCCCAGATCCTGGCCCGGCGCTCTTTGCGGCGACAGGGGTGAAGGTGCAGGGTATGCTTGATCAGGTGTTCGAGGAGCGCTTCCTGCTCAGCCTGGGCAAAGAGCATAAAGCGCTGCGGATTGACCAGCAGGGTTGGAATGGCATCGGCGATGGTGACGGCGACCGCTTTGTTTCCAGCATAGGGCAGGCGTTTGAACTGGAGCAGAAACTGGCCATAAAAGGGGCGGCTTTTCAGCAACCGGACGATGGCGTCCTGCAGCGGCCGCAGTGGATCAGGCGACATCCTGGCTAATCTGGCGGATGGTGTCGAGAATTGAATTGTCATACTTATCCAGACACAAGATCTCGGCAACGGGCGGGATCCGTAACAGTGCTTTGACCAGGCCGAAGCGCATGTCGCGCGGCAGAATATCGATATAGGCGACCAGGTTGTCCTGGGCCGCTGTGGCCAGCCGGCCGTCGTTCTGCAGGCAGGTGATCAGCGCGCTCATGGTGGCGGCTTGAATGTCGTCCTGTTGGGCTGCCGCCTGACCGGCAACCTCCGGCCAGCGGGTCAGGATATCTTCCGCACTTAGTGGCCGGGTCCGCTGTTCAGTGCACCACTGGAGAAAGCTGACAGCGGCTTCCCGGCCGATGATCCCACTGTAAACTTCCATCTCCAGGTGGCGGGGGAAACGGCAGTGCTGGCGCAGGACGCTGATCATTTCCCAGGCCCGTTCGGATGGCTCGATCTGCATGTCAAAAGAGGTACTGCCCAGGGCCAGCAACTGTTGGTTGGCGGCAATGAATTGGCGGACTTGGCTGTCAAAACCTTCCTTAGCGGCATGTCGTAACCAGCACTCGGCATCGGTTTCAACCTGAATGACCACCATGCGGTCGAGCAGGGCGCGATCGAGGGGAGCCACCTGGTAGCTGCCGTCAGGCGGATTGATGGCAACGACGACGCGATGCTGAGGAGCCAGTTGGTGGGTATGCAGCGCGCGCGGTTGGCCTTCGGTCGGGGGCTCGACGAATTGGAAGATGGCCTGCAGGGTATCTTCCTGCTGGGCGCGGTTGAGTTCGTCGCAATGCACGACCGTTGGGGCGCCATCCGCTGCGGGCCACCAGCTTGGACATGACCAGTGCATGGTGGTCTCTTCACGATAGGGGATGCCGACCAGGTCGCCGACTTCCATCTGGCCGAGGCGTAATGGCACATAAGCGAATTCAATGTCCCGGCAGACCTGAATGATCCCGGCGGTCTTCCCAACCCCGCGGTGGCCGACGACACAGGGGGTAAGGTTGGTTTTGGTGAGGATCTCCTGCAGTACGATTTTCATCTGTTCGATATTCATGACAGCCCTGATCTGTAATTTAATACCTTTGCGGTCAGATATTGATAGCACGTGCGGAATTTCGGTGCAAGAAATCTGTTCCCCCGGCTCAGGATGACGTAAAAAATGCCTTGTTTTTTTGCGTTCTTCCGTTGAATCGACAATAATATAAAGGTCGTGAGTCTTGGCTTTTCAGTGAAGGGGCGCTGGCATGGTTACTTTATCACGTCTGCTGCTGGTGGTGCTGTTCTTTTTCTCTGCCGTGGCGGTTCCCGCCCTGGCCGAACAACCCGATTTGCGCCAACTGATCCAGCAGGTTGAAAGGCAATATACCGGAGAATCTTCCATTGCGACGGTCGAAATGACGGTGGAAACCGGTCACTGGGAGCGACATCTGACCATGGAACTGTGGTCCCTTGGCCGGGAGCGTTTTCTGGTCAGGATTGTTGCCCCGGCCAAGGAAAAAGGGGTCGCGACCCTTAAGGTCGACAATGAAGTCTGGAACTATCTGCCCAAGGTCGATCGGGTGATCCGGGTCCCGCCATCGATGATGGGCGGCGCCTGGATGGGCAGTCATATCACCAATGACGATCTGGTCAAAGCGAATAAAATCGATGAGGATTATGATTTTCGACTGCTCGAACAGAATGCCGCCAGCTGGGTTATCGAAGCTCTGCCCAAGCCGACCGCGGCGGTCATCTGGGGGAAAATTATTTATCAACTGAATCCCGAAACCCTGGTCCCCGAGCGGATCGACTATTTCGACGAAGAAGACCTCCTGGTCAGGCAGATTGTTTTTGCCGATGTCCAGCTGGTGAACGGTCGCTGGGTTCCGTTGCGCATGACCGTCCTGCCGGTGGAAAAACCGGCGGAAAAAACCGTACTGCAATATCGCCGCCTGCAGTTCAATGTTGGTCTGGAAAAAAGCTTCTTTTCCCTGGGCCGCCTGAAGGAGCGGCGCTGATGCTGACCCGGCTGGCGTTGCGGAACATCTGGCGGAATCGTCGTCGCACCCTGTTGACCTTGTCGGCCATGGTCGTTTCTTCTGCGCTGTTGATCCTTGCCCTCGGAGTTTTCTCCGGCATGCTGCGGGATATGCTGGCTTCGGCAACCGAACAGTATTACGGCCACCTGGTGATCAGCGCCAAAGGGTATCAGGATGACCGCGACATGTACCGCAGTTATACGCCTGAAGCCGTTGAGAAGGTTCTGCAGCGCAAAGAGACGATCACCGGGTATTCCTTGCGCCTGCGCGGTTTCGGGCTGCTCTCCTTTGCCCGCAACAGCGCGCCTGCCGAACTGCTCGGGGTGATCCCGGCCCTGGAAGAACAGGTGACCAGTCTGCAGAACCACTTGGTTACCGGAAGCTACCTGGCTACAGACAGCTCGGCCGGGGCGGTCCTCGGGGTCGGCTTGGCCCGTCGGCTCGGGGTCAGGCCAGGGGATGAACTGGTTTTTGTCACCCAGGCCGCCGACGGCTCCATCGGTAACGACCTGCTGACCGTAAGCGGGGTGTTTGCCACCGGTGACTACGGGCACGACAATTCCCTGGTCCTGGTCCCCCTGGGCTGGTTGCAGCGGGTCATGGTGTTGCCCGGGCAGATTCATGAGACCGCATTGCACATCGATGATCCGCTGGCGGCTGCGGCCGGCGCGGCGCAGCTGCGACCGTTGTTGCCCGCCGGCCTGGAAATTCTGACCTGGGGGGACCTGCTGCCGGAAATGCGTGAGGTGGTGGCCAGTTACAATGTCTCGCGGCTGATTGTGGTGACGATCCTGTATCTGGCCACCGGGCTGGGGATTCTCAATACCTTTTTCATGTCGGTCATGGAGCGGACCAGGGAGTTTGGGGTGTTACTCGCCATTGGGATGCGTCCCGGGCAGATCCGTCTGCTGATTTTCCTGGAAACCTTTTTCATGGGCTTGTTCGGGCTGGCCTTCGGCATTCTTGGCGGCGTGGGCCTGAGTCTGTACATGGCCCGGGTCGGGATTGATCTGTCCGGAACTCTGACTCCGATCACCTATGCCGGCGGAACGATTTTGCCGCGCCTGGGGGCGGTGCTGGAATGGTCGAATGTGCTGATCCCGGCTTCCTGCCTGCTGGCCGTGTCCCTGCTGGCCGGTTTTTTGCCGGCCAACCGCGCCGCCCGCATGCAGCCGGTTGATGCCATCCGTGAGGAGTGACATGGAATTGCTCGCTCTGGCCTGGAAAAACCTCTGGCGCAACCGGCGGCGGACGCTGATCACCCTGGCTGCGCTCAGCCTGAGCCTGATGTTGATTGAGGCTGCCCACAACCTGTCTTTCGGTGTCTATCGAACTATGATCGACAGCGGCGTCCGGGCCGGCAGCGGCCATCTGACCATTTACCGGCAGGGCTATCTGGCCGCCCGGGATGAAAAACTCTCCTTTGATCCTGACAGCCTGGCGGACACCATCACCGGTTTTGACGGGGTGGCCGCGGTGCTCCCGCGGCTGTATCTGCCGGCTTTGGCCCAGTCCAGCCGGGAAAGCCGCGGGGTGCTGCTGACCGGCATCGATCCCCGGGTTGAGCGCCGCATCAATCCCTTTTTGAAAAAGCTGCCAGACGCGCAAATGCTGACCTCGCTGAACGGCCGCGAAGCGATTCTGGGCAGCAGGCTCCTCAAAGAACTGCAGCTGAAACCCGGCAACAAGTTTGTCGTTACCCTGCAGCATCGCTCCGGTGATCTGGTCAGCGAGATGTTCCGGGTCCATGGCGTGGTCGAGACCGGCATCAAGAATGTTGACAGCACCCTGCTGCTGGTTGGTCGTGAGCGCGCTGCGGCCCTGGCCGGAATCGGTCATGAAATTCACGAACTGGCCATCATCCTTAACAATCCGGATGCCGAAGCAACGGTTTATCCCCGTCTGCAGGCGCTGATCAGCCAATTCCCCGGCCTCGAAGCGGTCAGTTGGGAGCGGGCCATGCCCAACCTGTTCAATGCGATTCGCCTCGATTATGCCAGCCAGAAATTCATCTTTGTGATCATGCTGCTGATTGTCACTATCGGGGTGGTCAACACCCTGTTGATGTCGGTGATGGAGCGTTTTCACGAGTTCGGTATTATTCTAGCTGTCGGTGCCAGCGCCATGCGGCTGCGAACACTGGTTTTGTTCGAGGCACTGCTGTTGGGGGTGATTTCGATGCTGTTCGGCAGCATCCTCGGTTCCCTGGCCACCTGGTATCTGCAGGATGTCGGGATCGATATGCGCAGTTTTATCGACCAGAGTCTGGAGTTCGGCGGGGTGGTGTTCGATCCGGTGCTGCGCGCGCAGTGGGATCTGACATGGATGTTCCAGGTCGCTGTTTATCTGTTGTTCCTGACGCTCGGTGCGGCCCTGTATCCCGCCATCAAAGCAGGCCGGATCAATCCTGTCGATGCTATGCGGCATCATTGAAAGGAGCGGGGCTATGGCGTTGATCGAATTGACGGACGTCACCAAGATCTACCCCCTCGGCAGCCAACAGGTGGTTGCGGTTAACAATTTTACCCTGCAGATCGAGGCCGGCGAGTTCTGTGTTCTGGCCGGGCCGTCCGGCAGCGGGAAAACCACCCTGCTCAACCTGATTGGCTGTCTGGATCAGCCGACCAGCGGTGAAATCCGGCTGCAGGGGCAGGAAGTGGGGCACGCCGCGCGCAAGGAGCTGGCCGCCCTGCGCCTGCATAAGATCGGTTTCGTGTTCCAGGCCTATAACCTGATCCCGGTCTTGACCGCTGCGGAAAACGCCGAATTCACCCTGATGCTGCAAGGGCTCGACAAGGTCTCCCGGCGGCGTAGGGTCGAGGAACTGTTTGCCGAGCTGGGACTGGCCGGGCTGGAAGACCGGAAGCCCTCTGATCTGTCCGGCGGCCAGCAGCAACGGGTCGCCATTGCCCGGGCGCTGGCGTCTGATCCAGCCGTTATCCTGGCGGATGAGCCGACGGCCAGTATCGATTCCCAGACCAGTGAGGAGTTGCTCGCCCTGATGGAACGTCTGAATCGGGAGTCCGGGGTGACCTTTATCGTCAGTTCTCATGACCCTCTGGTGATGGCCCATGCCAGCCGGCTGATCAAGCTGGTTGACGGTCATTTGGAGACGGCGCAGTGAAGCTCGGCCTGCTGTGTTTTTCGCTGTTGCTGAGCAGCTGGGGGGTGGCCAGTGCCGGCGACTGGAGGGAGACTGTCCGTCTCAACGGATCCATCAAAAATCTGAATCTCTACAGTGAAAATTATGCCGGACCCGATACGGACGGCGGCTTGCTGGTCGAACATGCCCGGCTCGATCTGCAGGCAACCTTGCCGGCCGCTGTGCTGCTGGAACTGGCGGTCGATCAGCAACAGCTGTGGTCGAACCGCCGCGGGCTCTCGATCAGCGGGGGTTCTCCCGCCAATCGGCGCTTCGATCTGGATAAATCCTGGGGGGAAGGGGAACGTTCCGGCGGTCTGTTGCAGCTGGATCGGCTCAATTTGCATACCGAAGCGCTGGGAGTACAGTGGACCCTCGGCCGGCAGGCGATTGGTTTTGGGCGGATCAGCCTGTTTTCCCCCCTTGATGTGATTGCCCCCTTTGCCCCTGATGTACTGGATGCCGAGGTCCGGCCCGGGGTTGATGCGTTCCGGGGGGTGCGCTATTTCGGTCTGGCCGGTCAACTCGGCGGAACCCTGGTGCTGGGCGATGAGCGTCGTCACAATAGCTATCTGCTGACCTTCGGGGAGAATATTGCCGGGGTGGATGTGCTGCTGCTGGCGGGAAGGTTACGCGGTCGGCCCATGGCCGGGATCGGGCTGGCCGGTGAACTCGGCAACGTCGGCCTGAAAGGGGAATTGGCCCGCTATCGCGGGACCGCGGTCGGGCAGCCCTGGGGAGACCTGTATGGTAGCTTCACCATTGCCGCTTTGGAAAGCTGGTATCGGTTTGACAACGGCCTGGTGCTGCTGGCCGAATATCTGCGCAATGGCAGCGGCGGAGACCGCCCGCAGGAATATCCGTTGATTCAGGCCTCCGCGCCGTACCGGGAAGGGCTCAGTTTCCTGAGCGGACGGAACTATCTGTTGTTTGGCCCCTCTTACGATCTACATCCTCTGGTCACCTTAAACGGACTGGTGATTTGGAATCTCGATGATGATTCCCTGCTGTTGCGTCCCCAGCTGACCCTGTCCCTGGCCGACAACCTGCAGCTCGACCTGTTCTGGGGCTGGGGCATCGGTGACCGGACCAGGATTTCTGGCGATACCGGGCAAGCTCTGGTGCGCAGTGAATTCGGGGCAGTGGGAAACAGCGGCGCAATGTTGCTGCGCTGGTATTTTTAAGCGTATTCTGTCCTGCCGTGTTCAACCCGCCCGGCATTAGTTCAGCAGAGAACGAATCACCTTGTCCGTACCCGCCCGCAGAATTTCGATAGACTCATCGGTCAGGAAAAATTTTCCCCGGTAATTTTCAGGAAGCTCCCGTGGCAGGGTGTCTCCGTTGGAGCCGTACCCGAACTGGTAGCTGAGCAGGTTGGCCGAATAGGCCGCAATGATGATATCCGGATCAAGGGGCGTGCTCTGAGGATTATGATGGAACTTGATCGCATTGACAATGAAGGGGGGCAGTGCCCACCATTCCGCTAAAAAACTGCCCAGCTCGGTATGGTCGGACTGATAAATCTCACGTTCCGCTTCGCTCAGCGAGAGCGCTTTTTTTCGCGCCAGCTGGATGGCCCGGGCAAACTGTTGGGAGTAAAAGCTCGCGGCGACGAGTTTTCCCAGATCGTGCAGCAGCCCGGCAATAAAGGCACGGTCCTGGCGAACACTGTCGACGGGGAAAAGGGTTCTGATCAGCAGCCTGCTGATACTGGCGGAGGCCATGGAATGTTTCTGGAATTTTTTGAAATCAAAGCCTTTGATAAGCGGAATCTTACCGGCCACGGTTCGGTTGACCGCTTCCGTCAGGACCAGGCTTTCGACAATATCCGTGCCGAGGACGATGATGGCTTTTTTTATGCTGTCGACCTGGAACCGCTGACCGAACAGTGCCGAATTGGCCCAACGCAGGACCGTCGCCGCAAGGGCAACGTCCTGGCTGATATATTCAGCCATTTGGTCGATGTCGACATCGTCCTGTTGTATACAGGAGCGGATATTGGCGTAACTGGTGGGTAGGGCCGGGAGCAATGGGATCGAATTGATCAGGCGCTGAAATTCCAAGCTGTGCTTTTTCTGCTGTTTGGCCTGGCGCAAGGCGCTGCGAAGAATTTCTTTGCACTCCTGGTCGATCCAGGGCTTCGGGATCAGTTGTTGCGCCTGGCCATGGGTCAGGGCACTGATGACCTCCTCTTGATCGTTGCCGGCGGTCAGGAAAATCCGGATGATGTGGGGATAATTATGCTGAATTCTTTGAAATAGCTGGATTCCGTCATTATCGTCCAGGCCGACTTCGGCAACGACCAGATCGATGACCGCAGTCTCGAGTGTTGCAAGGGCCTCTTTTGTGGTGGACACGAAGCGGCAGTGCCAGGGTTCATCATGGAGTAGTTGGTTGAGAGCGGCGCGGGTTGAAGGGTGGGGATCAACAAAAAGAATACTGGGAAAATCTCTGTTCATGCCATAACGTCCTGTTCAGTGCGGACCCTGCTGCGCTGCCGGACCGCCCTGCTGAGTCAAACTGGTTGGTGCTTTTATCCGGGGATCGGAATCACCCCCGAAACCTGTTGCTTCCGGCTTGGTTGAAAACAACCGCGCAGACGACACGAAGTGATGGCTATCGTCTGCCCAAGGAGGCTCCGGCGGTGCCTGGCAACCGGCTGAAACAGACTGAGTATGGCACAGATTGGAAGAAAAGTTAACAGATACTTAATTTTTCTGGTTGGGGATAATCAGCTGGGGCCCCCGTTTTTGCAGTTTGAGCAGCTCGCAATTTTCATAGCAGATCTGGCGGAAATTGCCTGAGATGCGTTCATCAACCGCAGCACTTTTCCAGAATAGGATGGCCGCATCCAGGGCGCTGGACAATTGTGCAGAGGCTTCGTTGCGGACTGCGGGCGGAGTGAACAGGCTGGCCGGTAATTCGCCGGCCACGGGTTCGTAAAGAGTGGGGCGGATGCCGTAGGCCGGGGCCAGCAAAAAAGAATCCTGTTGGTGTGGAATCAGGGAGATATTGGCAAAATGCTGGTTGCTGTTACCGATCAGGTCGCTGAACAGGGCCAGCCAGAGGATCTTTTCCGCATCGCCGGCACTGATCAATTTGTGGTGGTGCAGGCGGGTGGCGGCATCGACCCAGGTATCGCAGGGGGTCTGCAGCTTTTCATGCAGGGCACGCAGGGAGACCAGCGGCAACCGGCCGATGGCGCCGCGCCGGTCGAAGCGTTTCAAGCAAAGAAAGACCTGGTGACCTGCGGTGATCAGGCGTGAGCGCGCGGCCGAGCGGCCGGCCAGGCGAATGGTCTCCAGGGCCAGGTGTTCACAAACCAGCAGGTCGGCATAACGGCGGGCCTCGTTGCTGTCGACGGCAGGTGAAAATTTAACCAGGGTCTGGCAAGGAGTCCCCTGATCATTGATGCAGATGGTGAACTTCGGCTGTTCACCGCCGACCTGGGCGGCATTGAGTTCCCCGGACAGCGCCTGTTGGGCCAGCTGCGGATAGACCCAGGACTTGGTGCCGATATCGATGAGTTGCGGTTCGTGGCGGGCTTGTTCAAAGTACCGAGCCAGGGATTGTTCGCCGATAATCAGGTTGCCGCTACGGTCCTCTCCGCAACGGCTGATGGCAAACAGCCGGTCGGAGCTGTTCCAGTCGCTGATTTTTCGCGGCAGGTTGAGACTGTCGCTATGGCGATAGGCAAAGATCCTGGCCCCGAAACCGGACATCTGCAGATCGAGAAGAAACCAGGGCAGGTGAGGGAACAGCTCCCCCGCTTCGTTGGCATCTTCCCACCAGTATTGCCCGCCCTGCAGGGCCAGCAGGGTGCCGAAGTGGTGAGCGTCACCGCGCGGATCGATGCGGTAGACCGGAAAACGGCTGTCCTGGTCATGAATTTTACGCGGCAGGCCGTAGCAGGTCGCCCGGCCTTTGCCCATACTGACCAGCTCCTGTCCCATGTCGTTGATCAGGCGTGACAAGGTCGGTTGACTGATACTCAGCAACTGGGTCAGCTCACGCGAGTTATGTACCCGGGTTCCCAGCAGTGAGCGCAATTGCTCCCGGTGTTGGCCACGCATGGAGGCCTCCTTTGCTGTCTTGGCAGAAGAGATGCGCTCGCCGTTAAGGGTGCTCGGGCTCCGCTTATCTCGTGACTGCGAACCGGACTGAATAAATCAATGCATAAATTAATACCTGATAAATATCTGATATCAAGGTTTTTTTTAAAAAAAAGAAGAACGATGAATTGATTTTTGAATGGTATTGGCGAGTTGGGGGCTGACTCGGAATGGCATGGCTGGTCGATTTGCCTGCTTCAGGACGGGGAGGGGAAGGCCCCTTCCCGTCCTGAAGCAGGTATGACTAAAAAATCCAGGCGAAGGACCAACCGTACTGCCGCAAAACGGTGCTAAGCCACGGTCAAGATGGCCTTGGTTGGTCGTTGGCTGCTTTTACAATCGGGAAAACCCGCGTTGCTTTTTGCGTGAGATCTTGCCGATAATCCAGCCGCCGAAAAAGACTCCGCCACCGGCCAGGAACCACTGGATCATATTGGAACGATGGAAATTCCGATTTTCCTCACGGAGCACCACCAGTTCATTGTTGAGTTGTTTATTCTGTTCAATCAGATCTTCGTTCTCGGTACTCAGGCTGACGACGTTCTGCGAATTCTGCAGCAGGCTGTCGTACTCATTTTTGACCTTGTCAAGGTTGTCGTTGGCAACCTGCAGCTGTTTTTGCAACTCTGCAATCTTGGCCAGGTTGGCGTCGGCATTGGCCAGTTTATCGGCACTACTCTGTTGTTGTTGCTGCAGCTGTTCCTTGAGGGCAGCGGTCTCTTTTTCGAGCCGATCGATCTGGACCGCTTTCGGTAGTTCCTTGGTGACATACTGTCTGAGGATATAGCCTTCTTTGCCTTCCGGGGTACGAACCTTGACATAGGTCTGGTCCTCGCTCAGAACTTCGACCGGGGTGGCGGTTTTCAGGTTGTCGACGGTCTGATAATTATTTCCCGTGTTGCTTCTGACTGTCACCACCAGAACATCTGAAATATAGCGGGTTTCGGCAAAGCCGGCAGTTGCGATAAGCAACAAAGACAAGCTGATAAAGGCGCTGCGAAGCGATAAAGTCATGTTGAACTCCCTGATTCTCTTAACATTTGAATAATCAGCCCGAATCTTACAAGGGTCTGCCCGTGAATTCAAGCGTTCATTCCTGCTGCGGACAGGTCTTGCGTGGAAACCGGCTGTTGATAATTCACCAATAAAATATCGTTGAATAGCTTAGAATTGACAACGATAAAACACCGGGTATATTTCTACTAAATAATCAATAGATGTGGTTATCGGTATATTCAGGGCTCCAAACTGTTAGTTTGTTGGTTACTGCTGCTTTCACTTTGCTGGCCGGCTTCATAACGTAAAAGTGAACGACGGGGGATAACATGGCTGACAAGTTGACCCGCCAGGATTTTCTTCATCTCTTCATTCGCCGCTCAGTGCGTCCGATCCGCGTATTCCTCGAATCCTGCTCCTCCTCCGGAGACACTCCACCCCAAGAACCCGTTTCCGTCCTGCTCGCTGATCTGCCTCAGGATCTGCTGATTTTTGAAGCCCGCCGGCGCGGGCTTGATCCACATAACAGAGAGGAGGTCTTGGCCTTGCTCAGTCGAGACCTGAAACGACAACCCCGATAAACGTTATCCGGCCTGCAACATCTGTTTGGTGGAGGGGAGATTTCCCGAAAAGGAGGCAGCTATGGAAAGATATGGAGCAGGGTTCCTGGAGGAGCGGAAGCTGACCAAGCGTTGGGGAGGACCTGCCCCGGCTTTGGTCAGCCTGGTCCTGCTGCTGACGGTTTTTTATGTCAGTTGGTGGATTTTCCAGGATCCACGCGGTTACCTGCGCATGTATACCCCGTATGTCGGGTATATGTATTGTCGCTGGTGGCTGATCATGATGATCTGGATGGTTTATATTTTCAACTACTGGCCTTTTAAAAGAGACTGGTTGGAGAGGGCACACCCGCTCTACAAAGGGGCTGTACTGACCCTTGTTTCCGTCGCTATCCTGCTGGTGCTGGTCAAGGTTTTCTTCCAGGGTTTCCTGGGGAATTTCGGACTGGCCTATTTTAACCCTGGACAGCTGCAGAAGATCCCCGGGATTACCGACTTTTTTGCCGTCGAGTATGCTTCGCTGGCCATTCTCATGTTTGCCGCCATCGCGTCCTGGCTGTCTCCGGCCTGGGTGGTCGCATTTGAGGAAGCCCCCTGGCAGAAACTGTCTCAACCGGCCAAAGGCTTTTCCATCCTGATGGTCACCTTTTTTCTGTCGACCCTGATTTATTTTGTAACCATGCATCCCCACATGGGCATTCTATCCGATCCCTGGCAGTATTTCACTTCGATTGCCCCGCCGTATTGGGAGCGTTTTGCTGATACGGTTTCGGGCAATTTCCATATCGGCTGGATCATGTGCTGTACCGTCGTGGTCTGGCTGGTGGAAACCATCTGGGAACGCTATCCCTTCAATCTGATCCGCCATGACTGGGGGCGGCGCTTGGCAACGTTCTTCGGGATCATTCTGATCGCTTTGGCCATGCACTTTTTCTTCTATTTTGTCCAGGAGCTGACCTTCGGTGAAGCGATTCGCGGGACGCGCCGCGACTTCGCCCCGGACTGGCGCTGGCTGCACGTTGGAGAGATGGCAATTTTTGTTCTGGTTCCGGCCCTGTTCCTCAATTTTTATTGTGGCAACTGGCCGCGCAAATTCAGCATGCCGGTCAATATTGCGATTCGCACCGCGCTGGTGCTGCTCGCCAGCATCCTGCTCTACATCTTCTATTATCGGACGTCGCACCTGTTCCTAGGGACCCAGAAAGGGCTCTCCCATCCGCAGCAGTTCCCCATGATTCCGACCATCTGGCTGGTCAATCTGATGCTGGTCCACCACTGGTTCATGGATAACTGGCCCGGCTGGAGAATGGTGCCCAAAACGGCTGACGAGATCGCCGCGGATCAGGCGGACCGGCAGGCCCGGATTGAGGAGATCCGGCCCAACCGCCGTTTCGGTATCGGGCTTGGGGCCGGGGCCGTGATGGGTGTGGTGTTTTACTTTGTCACGGTCTGGGCACTGCCATTTTTCTACGCCAGTATCGATCTGATCAAATAATGACGCAGGGGAGGAGCGTATGTCCGACAATATGAAACGCCGCGATTTTATTAAAGGGGCAACGACCGGGGTCGGCCTGGGGGTGCTTGCCGCCATGGGCTTTTATTCCTATTCTCCAGCGCGGAAGCGGCATTTTCCGGAAGTGGCCCGGAAAATGACCGATATCGGGGTCTGCCGTAAGGTCAAGGTGACCAATATCAGTGAAACCAGCTGGTTTGAAAATGCTGTGCTGATGGGGGATATCAAAGGGGCCGGCGGCTTGCTGGTCAACCAGTACGATTACAACTGGCCTCCGTTCGGTAACGGCCAGGGACTTGGCAAAGGCAGCTATGCCGCAGGGATCGAACAGATCAAACACTTGCTGCCGCACCGGGTGGAAGAGGCCTGGGAGATCTGCCTGAAGAACAGCGTCCACCCGGAAAATGCCGGTGGCTTTGCCGCCCTGATCGAAGTGGAGGAAATGTCCGGCCGGCAGCGGAAGTTCCTGCTCGACAGCGGTTGGAGCTATGACTGGATCCAGCAGAGTTTCAAACGGGAAGGGATCGATAAAATGCTGGCTGCTGGGGCAATCGAAGCCTTGATTATCTCCCATGAGCATTTCGATCATTTCTGGGGCTTGCCGGTTACCCTGAAGTACAACCCGGGAATCACCATCTATATTCCGGAAGGTTTTTATCCGGAAGGGCTGCAGTACCTCAAGGATTCAGGGCATCAAGGGCGGGTTGTGACCGTGAAGAACGGATTGACACCCTATATCCCGGGAATGGCCAGCTATGTGTTCCCGATTCCGATCATCTGCCGGGTCTATGGCGAGCAGTCGCTCTATTTCAACGTGGCCGGCAAGGGGCTGGTCAGTGTGACGGGCTGCTGCCATCAGGGGATCATCCAGTTTGCGGAAACCGCTTACAAAGAAGTGAAATATGAAAACGACAGCTTCCACGGCATTTACGGCGGACTGCATATTTCCCCCTTTGATGACTGGGACCCCAAATATGACGACCTGGTGATCTCCCTGCGTAATTACAACTTCGATCACATCGGCTGCAATCACTGCACTGGGGTGCTCTGTGCTAAAAAGTTCATTTCCGCCGGATATCCGGTGGTTGAAGGGAGCGCCCGGCATCGTTCCAAAGATAAGGCCTATCTTGGCAATGGTGACGTGATTACTTTTGGTTAGCGGATATTTGCGTCGATCGGCAACCGGCGGCCAGGGGCAGAATTGGGTCGGATGCTGGTTGAAGCGGTCGCAATAAATTACGGGCTTCCCCAAAGGGGAGCCCGTGACAGGGAGACCCTGATGAACGCTGAACTAGAGCAGTTGCTACCGCCCGCCGTGCTTGAAAATGCCGAACGCACTGCCGCAGAGTTGCCTTGGGCGGTGCTGATGCGGGTCAATTTTATCCCCGGGGTCAGGCAACGGCTCGGCTGGCGCGGGCTCCGCCAGTGCTCCTTGACGAGCGGCGGCCTCACCGCCAAGGTTGCGGGCCGAAGCGGGGTGTTCGGGTTGGCGCGGGAGCATGCGTCTGGTAATGAGTCCCGGGGATACGCGGCGTTCGGCCTCTACTATTTTCCGGATCCGGCGGAGGAATTGCTTGAAGCCTTTTCCATTGCTGCCTGTCAGGTCGCGCTGCAGGATGATTTTCTCGATCAGGTCCGGGAATTTACTGCCCATCCGCAGCTGCTGGAACTGTTTGGAATCGGCCGGGTGCTGCTTGAGATTGAGCCGCGTTCCGGGCAGATCAACCTGGGGCTGGCGGCGGCCGAACGGCAACTGCTGATCAGCGCGGACGGGATCCGGATGTGCGGGCAAAGCGGGGCTCGGGAGGTGGTCGCTGCCGGCGCTGCGGATCAGGATCTGCCGACCTGGACGATCGCGCTGGAGTTTTTTCGGGTGCTGGCGGCATCCTTCAGTTTCTGTCTACGGAGCGGACCGGAGCAGTTGCTGCGCTGGCAGCGGGCCGGCAAAAAAGCGGTCTACAGTCAGTCTGGCGCGTATGCGGAATCCTTGCTGCCCGGGAGCCATGAATGGTTTTTGACGCTTGGCTGGGGTGGGGACAAAATTTCCGCGGCCGCAGCCGGGTTCCATGACCAGCCCGAGCTCCAGTGGTGCCAGGGGGCGCCGCTTCCCGCCGCTTATGCGGCCGAGCCCTGGTGGAATGCCCAGGTTCCAGGGGCCGGATTCAGTATCGATAAGATCACCATGGGGATCAGTGAAAAGCCGAAACTGCTGGTCCTGACCGGTTTCCTCGGCGCCGGGAAGACCAGTTTCCTGAACCATTTCATTGAATACCAGGCCAGCCGCAACGCTTTTGTCGCCATTATTCAGAATGAAATCGGCGCCAGAGGGCTCGACAGCAGAATGGTGGGGCAGCATTATGCGGTCACGGATATGGATGAAGGCTGTGTCTGCTGCACCCTGGCCGGCAATCTGAAACTGGCGTTGGGGGAGATCCTCGCCGGGTATCAGCCGGACTTTGTGGTGATCGAGACAACCGGACTGGCCAACCCGGCTAATTTTCTGAGCGAAGTCTGTGAACTGAGCGACCGGCTGGAGTTCTGTTCAGTGACAACCGTTGTCGATGCTGCCCGACACCTTGCCCCGTTCAGGGATTACCAAGTGGCAAGGGACCAGGTGGCCTTGGCCGATGTCCTGCTGGTCAACAAAGCGTCCCGGCTTGCCGCACCGCAACTTGTCGAGTTGGAGCGCTACCTGCAGCAGTTGAACCCCTTTGCCGCCCTTCATCGGGCTGACCATGGCGACTTCTCTCCGGCGCTGCTGTATGGCGTCAATTTTGCCGGACAGATGAATTTTCCGCAGGATTTGGAGCATCGCTCCGGTTGCGGAAGAACCCATCAGGATGATGAGATCGGGAGCGCTCTGGTGCTGTTTGAACAATGCCCCTCGAAACAGCGATTTTTGGCCGCAACGGCTTCTTTTCCAGCGGAGCTGTTGCGCGCCAAAGGGATTGTCCAGTTTGCTGAAGACGCTGAGCCGCAAGTGTACCAGTATGTCCCTGGCGAGCAGACGCTTTCCCCTTTGGTCGGCGCCGATAACGGCGAACGGTTTGTGGTGCTGATCGGCAAAAACATTGACCGGGTGGCCGCTGGTCTGAACGCATGTAGCTCGGCGGACGGACCGCCTTAGGACGGACTGCCTTAGGACGGACTGCCTTAGGACGGACTGCTACGCCCCGTTGAAACTCTGCAACCCCATTTTTTCCGGGTTGATTTTTTTGTAACATTTTCTTTGACGACAGCGCAGCGGGAGCAGGTTATACTTAAAATAATTCCGCTTTTTTGAATTTTACCGAATTTCTCCCAAGGAGTTGCGCATGTTGAAATACCTCCCTTTCGTGTTAATGATTCTCCTGCTGAGCGGTTGCGCAGGTGAGTTGACCCGCATCCCGGATTCTGAGAAAACCATTCAAGCCAGCTCCGACATCAAGGGGAAGAACCAGCTTCAATTGTTCGGTGCGACCAAGGATTGGATGGAAGAGAACTTTACTTCGGAAAAAGGCCCGATCGCCTTTGAAGATATTCAGGAAGGGACGGTGATCGGCAACGGGCAGCTCGATTATCCCTGCTCCTGGTTAAGCTGCCTCACCAAGTCAAACTGGAAAGTCCTCTTCTCTATGAAGGTGACAGCGCAACCCGGCCTGATCAATACGTCGTTCCGCGATCTGCAACTGGCCTCGCCGCCTGCCTCCGGGGGGGCAGACTTCAGCCACGGCATGGTCGCGCCGGTCTGGTCGCGCCGGGATATGGACGCGATCAGACCGCTGTTGCTAAAGTTGCATCGCGACCTGACCGTCTTTCTGCAACACTCACCCCGCTGAGTTGTGACAGCAGGTCCGCAGCTGAGAACGCCCTCTTCCCGGAGAGGGCGCCTGGCGCTTTCCGTTGAGTCGAACAGCAAGCCTCCCTGTGCCTAAAAGACCAGCTGGCAGTGGCAGTGGCTCGTCGCTTGCCGGCCGTCTCGAATAAATGAGATTTTTGTGAAAAAAAGCGCTTCTTTGGTTGCAAAAAAATCAGCTTATCTATATCCTTCGCTCTCATTTTAACCGCAGACTGCTATTTCCCCTTGCGGATACACCCCACTTGTTATTTTCTCTCGGCTTTTATCAGGATCGAACTGCAATTGCATGAATTTGTAGCTGACGGAGCCGTTTCTTTAATCTCTGTTTTGAAAAGAAGGTAAAATGATGAGCAATGTGTTGAATCATGCAGATAGCGATCTGCAGACGTCTCGGATCAATCTGGCGGATATCACGGCCAATCCGGCGCCGCTGGGGCTGATGGGGTTCGGCATGACCACCGTTCTGCTGAATCTCCATAATGCCGGAATCTTCTCCCTCAACTCAATGATTCTGGCCATGGGCATCTGCTACGGCGGCTTGGCCCAGGTGCTGGCCGGTATGATGGAGTGGAAAAAGGGGAACACCTTCGGCACGACCGCATTTACCTCGTACGGGTTTTTCTGGCTGTCTCTGGTGGTGCTGATTGTCCTGCCGAAATTTGGCCTGGTCGAACAGCCTGATCCTTTGGCCATGGTCTTTTATCTGGCCATGTGGGGCATCTTTACTGCGGTCCTGTTTGTCGGCACCCTCAAGCTCGGTCGCGCGCTGCAGTTTGTTTTTGCGTCTTTGACCATCCTCTTTTTCCTGCTGGCGCTGGGCGATCTGCTGGAAAGTGAGACCATCAAGCATATTGCCGGCTATGAAGGGATTATTTGTGGGGGGGCAGCGATTTATGCGGCTCTGGCCCAGGTCATTAACGAGGTCTACGGACGTACGGTCATGCCGGTCTGAGTTTTTTGGCAGTCAGATTGAAAAAAGCGCCTGGATTTTCCCCAGGCGCTTTTTTTTTGCAAGAATTCATGTTGCCCAAAGGGGTTTTTCGCGCTGGGGCGTGGTCATGAACTACAGACTGTCCAACAGGCGATAATACTCTTCCAGGCTCTGAATCGATTTCAGGGTTATTTCAAACAACAACCAGCTGAGCAGCAGAATGGCGATGGTCAAGCCGATTTTCCAGCTCCGGGACAGCCGCGGGCGCAGCCAGATCAGCGGCAAAGCCAGGGGGCCGACACTGGCCAGGGCGATAACGATAAAGGTGGTCTTGAAATACCAGGGCAGCTTTTCCTCTCCGGCTGGGGTGGCGAGAGGAGAGCGTTGCGCCAGGAACTCGCCGCAATGTTTGCATTTAATGGCGGCGTCCTGGATCTCTTCGGCGCAAAAGGGGCATTTTTTCATGGTGATAGCTTTTCCGCAGCAGCGATTCTGCGCAGTTGATTGAACGGCACGCCGGGGCATCTTCGGGGCGGCCGGCGCTGTGTTAGGGGCATGATCATTTGGCTCTCAAGTACTGCTCGGGCCAGACCGCATCGACGGCAAGCTCCCGAGCCGCCCGTAGCGGCCAATAGGGGTCGCGCAGCAGCTCCCGCCCGAGAAAGACCGCATCGGCCTGGGCGGTGGCAACAATCTGCTCGGCCTGGGCCGGCTCGGTGATCAGGCCGACCGCTCCGGTGGCCATGCCAGCCCTGGCTTTGATAGCTGCGGCAAACGGAACCTGAAAGCCCGGTCCGGCCGGAATCTTGGCGGTGGCGACCAGGCCTCCCGAAGAACAGTCGATCAGGTCTATCCCCTGCTGTTTGAGGGCGGCGCAGAATTCCAGGGACTGGTTCAAATCCCAGCCGCCGGCCACCCAATCGCTGGCCGAAAGGCGGACAAACAGGGGGATCTCAGCCGGCAACTCCGCCCGGACTGCGGCCGCGACCCGCAACGGAAAACGCATTCGGTTTTGCAAGGTTCCGCCGAACTCGTCCGTTCTGTGATTGCTCAGCGGGGACAGAAACTGGTGCAGCAGATAGCCGTGGGCGCTGTGCAGCTCGATAACCTGAAACCCGGCCTGCAGCGCGCGCCGGGCGGCGCAGACAAACGCTTCTTCAATGCTGTCGAGATCGGCGTCTGACAGCTCTCTTGGTAGCGCAGAGCCGGGCGCAAAAGGGAGCGGGCTTGGGGCCAGCGGTTGCCAGCCGCGCTGAGCTTCTGAGAGCGGTTTGCCGCCCCGCCAGGGGGCGTCGGTGGAGGCTTTTCTGCCGGCATGAGCCAGCTGGATACCGGCGACGGCACCGTGCCGGCGAATGAAATCCACCACTGGAATGAGCGCTGCCATCTGTTCATCATTCCAGATGCCCAGATCGTCAGGACTGATTCTCCCCTCAGGACTGACGGCGGTCGCTTCCGTCATGACCAGCCCGCAGCCGCCCACGGCACGCGTTCCCAGGTGCACCTGATGCCAGCTGCCGGCCTTGCCGTCCGGAGTTGAGTATTGACACATGGGGGACAGAAAAACCCGGTTGGGAATAGTCAGTCCCCGTATCTTCAACGGGCTAAACAGTTTGCTCATAACCACCCTCTGCAAGATAGAAACGGTTACCAGATCCGCCTCGGCCAGGCTGTCGACGAAACGATTTCAGTGCTAAGGATATCATTTTTCTGAGTGTTTTAGCTTTTGCTGCGGACCTTTCCGCCCAGAACGGTCGCTCCTGGTCTTTTTAACCTGCGCGTGAACCTTGACGACAGTGCTTTTATTCCCTGGGTTCTTCCTCCTCCGGGACCAGCTCAAAGGCCTGGCTGACCTCCGGGGCAACGCTGCAGGGGCGACCGCTGGCTGCGTTGATATAGACCCAGTCGGTTTCCGCCCGGGCGAGGACCGTTCCTTCGTCATTCTGGAACCGGTAACGGCGTAACGACCGGGTCCGTTGCAGATTGCTGACCCAGGTCAGGATCTCGATCTCCTGTCCGGCAAAGGCCGGTTTCAGGTACTCAATGCGGTGGGCGCGAACGACCCAGCTGCTCCCGAGTTGTTCATACAGCGACCTGGTACACCCCTGGGCATCGGAATGACTGGTCGCAACATCCTGCATCCATTGAATGTAAACCACATTATTGACATGGCCGTTGGCGTCGATGGAATCGGCGGGGACTGTGATGCGGTGACGGTAGATTTTCGGCATGCTCGACTCCTTTTAAACTGTTCAGTTTTGGTCGACCTGTGCCCTCATGTACAGGCCCAGGCCGACAACGGTCAGGATCACCCCGACCGTACCACCGGTTGCCGGGAAACTTCCGTTCAGGAAGAGAATCTCTCCCGCCAGTGAAAATAACACTTCTCCCGATTGCAGGGAATCAATAGCGGCGATCTCATAGGAATCACCCGCCAGATTGCGGGCATAGAGAAACAAGCTCGTCGCAACCACTCCGGACAACAGCGCCACCAGAAAGGTGCTGGTCCATTGTCCGGCCGCTGGCGGCGGCGGACTCATCAGCAGGTAAAGCAGGACCCAAAACGGGATTGTCCCCAGGGTCAATAACATGATTCTGGCAAAGGGGTCTTCCAGAACCTGATCTTTGATATGCGGAATCCGTCGGGTGCCCTGACGTTGCGCTTCCCAGAGCATCTGGTTACCGAGAGGGTAGGCGAAGGCCGCAACCAGCACCGGCAGCCCGCCCCAGAGCAGGTCCTGCCAGGCAACGGTCTCTGATTGGCCCAGGTTGACCAGGAGGATGCCGCAAAAGATCAGCAAAGTATAGAGCAGGGCCCTGAGTGGGACCTTTTTGCCAAACAGCAGCAGGACCAGCGGTGAAGCCAGAATGGTCATCTGCCAGGTGGTGGCAACCACCCAGCCCGGGGCAAACCCGGAACTGAAGGCGATCAGGGAATAAAAGATTCCGAAACCGATGCTGCCGGTCAGACACCAGAAAATCCAGTTGCGCTTGAACAGGCCGAAGATTTGCCCGAGCAAATTCATTTTGCCGGAGCACAGATACCAGAGCATGAGCAGCGCCAGCATCCAGACATAACGCAGGCTGGCCGTCCAGAACCAATGGCCGCCGGCCAGGCTGATGGCGCGGTTGAAAATAAAGGTACTGCTGAAGAACAGAGCGGATAGACTGCCGAGAACGACCAGACGGGGCATCCCGGCGTGACGGTGCTGACTCAGGGCAGATAGTCCTTTCTTAGCGGTGCGAATACTTCAATGACCACAGCTTGTTCCACGGCTTCGGCCTGATGCTCAACATCCGCCGGGATACACCAGCTGTCTCCCGGACTGACCTCATAATGATCCGTGCCGATGGTCAGGCGCAATGCGCCGCTGACCAGGTAGCCGGTCTGTTCATGGGGGTGGCTGTGGCGAGTCAGTTGTGCCCCTTGTTCCAAACGAAACTCGCTCATCAGGGTCTTCTCGCCATAGACCAGGGTTTTCATCCGGATTTTGTCGGCCGGTTGCAGATAATCCCGGTCGGATGTTTTGGTAAACATAAGCAGCCCTCTCAAAGTTGCAAGCACCCTGGAATCATAAACGAATCTCTTGCTCTGTCCAGAAGAAACCGGTTTTTGCGGGCGGTTGTCTTCTTTAAGTGGTGGGTGATAGAGGCAATCGTCATTCAGCTGTATGCTCCAACTGCCGTGTTCGGCGGCTCGTATGGCTGGCTCCGTGCCGACCGCTTTCAGTATGCCCAGAGCCAGCCAGATTCTCCGGTTTCTGAATAGTGTCATGGATGGTTACGTGCGCTCCGTCAACACCTACCGGGATTTCGCCGACGACGGTGTTCGGGAAAAACGGCCCGGGACTGAGGGCTGCAGAATGAATCCGCGGGATGCGGCGTCGCGCGGGCTGGCAGCTGGGGATATGGTGCGGCTGTTCATTGACCGTGGTGCCTATCTGGACGTTTTGCAAAGAGGGCTATACAGGAGGCTCTTCTGTATGGGCGAAACCTTGTGAATAAAATTTTGTGTTCCCGTTACAGTTGTAGTAGAGTGGCTTAATGTAAAAAAAATAAGAAAGGCTGGCATTCTTTTTGATAAACAGGAGTCATGATGACCACTGTTATCTGGAATATCTTTGCTCCACCCAACGGCGTCCCCCCGGCGTTACATGATGCATCTGGCCTGAACGGACCGTATGCTGCGTTGTCGCACAATTCTCCGGGCGACTTCACCGCCGACCGGGGGAGATCTCTTCTGCTGATTGAAACGCTTCCCCTCCCAACTGATTGCCGTGATAATGTCTTGCCGGAGGCGTGGCGATGATTGAATCAACGCAAAACAATCCCCTGTTGCGCGCTATTGAGAGCATCGATCCCGCGCTGCTGATGCTGGCTGTTGAGCAGAGCCCTTCGTCGATCCTGATTACCAGCCCGGACCGGGAAATTATCTATGTGAACCAAAAGTATACGGAGAGTATGGGATACTCCCGGAAAGAGGCGTTGGGGCATGTGCCCCAGGTCTTCACTGCGGGCAACGAGCTTATTGATTTCGACGCGATGTGGGCGACCCTGCGGGCTGGGCGTGAATGGCGGGGAGATATTCACTCCAGGCGAAAAAGCGGGGAGCTTTTCTGGGAGAGGGTCGCTATTTCGCCCATTCAGGATCATCTCAATAAAACCACGACCCACTATCTTATCATCAAGGAAGATATCACCCAGCAGAAAGAAATTGCGGAGGAACTTGAACGGTCTGTGGCGGAGTCGACCCAAATGGCCGTGCATCTCGAATATTTGAATGCAGAGTTGAAGAATACGCAGTCACAAATGTTGAAGCGGGAAAAAATGGCCTCCATTGGCCAGTTGGCCGCCGGAGTCGCCCATGAAATCAACAACCCCATCGGCTTTGTCTCCAGTAACCTGCGCAGCCTGGAAAAATATCTTGAAAAATTCACGGATTATCTGCAAACGCTCGAAACCGCGCTGCAGCAGCATTCCAGCCCAGCCTGGCAGGAACTCGAACCGCTCAGAAAACGGGCGAAAATCGATTATCTGATCGAAGACAGCAAGGACCTTGTCGCTGAATCCCTTGACGGTGCCGAGCGGGTCCGGAAAATTGTGCAGAATCTGAAGACCTTTTCCCGGGTTGACCAGACCGGCACCCAGTTGGTCGATCTGAATGAATGCCTGGAAAGCACAGTGTCCATCGTGTGGAACGAAATCAAATATAAATCGCAGCTGGACAAAGACCTTGGTGACTTGCCTCAGCTGGAGTGCAATTCCCAGGAACTGACCCAGGTTTTTACCAATATCCTGGTCAATGCTGCCCAGGCCATTGAGAAAGACGGGCTGATCAAGATCCGCAGCTGGCATGAAGACGATGCCATTATGGTCAGCATCTCCGACAATGGTTGCGGAATCAGGGAAGAAGACCGGCCGAGGATCTTTGAGCCGTTTTTTACCACCAAGCCCGTGGGGCAGGGGACCGGGTTGGGGATGAGCATCAGCTATGAAATTATCAAGAAACATGGCGGAGACATCAGCTTTGAGACGGAACCAGGCCAAGGGACGGTTTTCCATATCCGTTTGCCGATCAGCGGAAGCGATGCTTGAACGCAGGACTTTCTCCGTCCGGGGCGGAGGGGTTTTTTACAGCAGATGGAGGACAGGTACAGGGTATGGCGGGTGAGATAAAAATTCTTTGCGTCGATGATGAAAAGAATGTTCTCAAGGCGTTGCGGCGCTTGTTCATGGAAGAAGATAGCTATGAGATCCTGCTGGCTGAATCAGGTCAGGAAGGGCTTGCCGTACTGGAAGAGGAGGAGGATATCAGGCTGATTATTTCCGATTATCGGATGCCGGAAATGAACGGGGTCGAGTTTTTGCGCCAGGTCAATGAGCGCTGGCCGGAAACGATCCGGATTGTTCTTTCGGGATTTGCCGATACGGCTGCGGTCGTCGAAGCCATCAACCTGGGGCAGATTTATAAATTCCTGCCCAAACCCTGGAATGATGAGGACCTGCTCTCGACTATCGGCTCGGCCCTTGATCATCAGTCGCTCCGCTGGGAAAACAATAAACTCAGTCAGGAACTGAAGATCAGGAACGCAGAATTGAAACAGGTCAATGCCGAACTGCAATCGGTGAACGAACGTTTGGAAGACCTGGTTGAACTGAGAACCGAAGAATTGGAAATTCGTCACCGTGTGCTGCAAATTTCCCAAGCTATTCTGGATGTGTTGCCGGTTGCGGTACTCGGGATCGACCCGGATGACATGATTGTCCATTGCAACCAGGCGGCTTGTGATTTGTTTCCCAGCGCGGAGATGGGCCCCCTCGGTCATGATCGCAGCAGCGTCCTCTCCGCTGAGGTCAATCAGCTGATTGACCAGCTCAGTGACGGATTCTGCCCGAACTCCATTGTGACGATCCGGGAGAGACCTTTTCGTTGCCAGGTCAGAAGGCTGCATGAAACATTGTCGCAAGGGTGCGTCGTTGTACTCAGTGCAGAACATTGATCCTTTAGTCATGGTGTGACCTATGAGTGAAAACCAGACGCCGCAGGCGGATATTAAAATTCTGTTGGTTGACGATGAAGTCAATATCACCAGAGCGTTGCTGCGTCTGTTCAATGACGTCGAACATTATCAGGTGTTGACGGCGAATTCGGGGCAGGACGCCTTGCTGTTGCTGCGCGAAAACCAGGATTGCGGCGTGATTATTTCGGATCAACGCATGCCGGGAATGAGCGGGGTCGAGTTTTTGCGTCAGGCTCGGGACCTCTCCCCTGAAGCGGTGAGGATGCTGTTGACCGGCTACGCGGATATCGAGGCGTCCATCGCGGCCATCAATCGCGGCGGAATTTTTCGCTACCTGACCAAGCCCTGGGATGATGACGCGCTGCTGCAGGCCGTTGCCGAAGCTGCTGCAAACTTTACCCTGATCCAGGAAAACAAGCGCCTTAATGCCCTGGTTCGAAAGCAGAAAGAGGAACTGGAGGAGTGGAATAAGCGACTCAAACAGCGGGTTCTGGACCAGACTTCACAAATCCGGGCTAAAAGCGACGAATTGGCCGAGAGCAATTCCCGGCTGAAGGAAAGTTTTTCCGCAATCATTGAGGCCCTGGCCGGGCTGATCGAATTGCATCACAAGCGGGCGCCGGGACACAGCCGAAACATTTCCGAGTTGCTGAAGGTCATGGCGCGCCGCCTTAAGCTTGATGACCTGCAACAGAAAAAAATTATTTCCGCCGGATTGCTGCATGATATTGGTAAGATCGGCATCAACGACCGGATTCTAGGCAAGTCGGTCGCCGATATGACACCCCAGGAATACAAGGAATATAAAACCCATGTCATTCGGGGGCAGGCGGCCATTGACCGGGTGCCGGAGTTACGGGATATCGGCGAGATGGTCCGTCATCACCATGAACGGTTTGACGGCAAGGGCTTTCCCGACGGTCTCAAAGGGGAGGCCATCCCCCTCGGTTCCAGGATGATCTGCGCGGCCAACCTGTTTGAGCACAAGCTCCTCAAGTATCCCCAGTCCGAAGCCCTTGACGAAGCCCTGGCTGACCTCAAAGGCGAATGGGGGCCGGTTCTTGATCCGGCCTTGCGGACCGCGCTGGAAGAGGGAGCCCGGGAAATCTACGCCAGCCTGAATCTGGTTTCGGAAGTCTCTGAAAAAATGGTCTCACCGAAGGAGCTGAAGCCCGGCATGCAGTTGAAAACCGATCTGTACAGCGGGACCGGGGTGTTGTTGCTCAAGAAAGGCTCGGTGTTTGATGAAAATTCCATCGATGCCACCCGGCGCTGTTTTAAGATCGATCCCTTCGAAAGAGATATCTGCGTGATTATCCGCAAGGAGTCTGCGGACGAGGAGTCAGCCTAGTCCGTGCGCAGGATGGGCCATGCTCAATGTTGTGAGTGAAGCGAAACCAGGCTTTTGAAAGGGGATGCAAAAAAGTCGTTGAAAAAGTCCCTCCGTGGATTTTTTCAAGTACGGGAATTTACACCTTTTGATATGTCAACCTGCCGGGGAGTTCGCGGATGCTGTCGACGCATTGACTTGCGGAGTCAACTGATATGTTTCCTGTAGTACCATCACACCGGCACCTCTGGCTGCATCGCTGTGTTGCCAATGACGCACAACGACATCGACTAAACTGTCGCTGTTAGCGGTCAGATACTGAGGAATCGTTTCTCGCATCGGTTTGATGAGCAGATCTCCGGCGAGTGCGCCCTTGCCGGAGAGAATAATTTTCTCCGGGTTAAAGATCTCAATGAGATTAGCGATGCCGATTCCTAGCCCCTTTCCAGCCTCTCTATAAAGTTCTACCAAGGCAGGCTCTCCGTCCCTGGCTTTTTCCATCACATCTTCAATGGTCAATTCTTCCAGCGCGACAGCCGGAGTCCAGCGCTTTTCCCGGGCGAGTTGCTTCGCTTTTTCCAGAATAGCGTGGTTGCCACAGTAAGTTTCAAAACAGCCCCGTTTGCCGCAGCGGCAAAGCGGGCCGGATGGGTCGATCGTGGTGTGGCCGAACTCACCGGCGCAGCCGGAATGGCCGATATAAGGCTGGCCATTGATAATAATGCCGATCGCCACACCCTGCGCCAGACTGACGACAATGAAATTATCGACATTTTTGCCGGCGCCGAAGCGTTGCTCCGCCAGTGAAATGCAGCGGACGCTGTTTTCGATATAGGTGGGGAGGGCGAGCTTGCGCACGAGAATCTCTTTGAAATTGACGTTACGCCAGCTGTAATTGAGTGCGAACTTGATCATCCTGTCCGGATATGTGACCAGTCCGGGAATGGCCAGGCCGATGCCTGATATCTGGCTTTTGGTCAGTTCCGTTTTCCACATGCAGTGATGGACGGCCTGGACAATCTGTTCCGCCACCCCTTCCGGGGTGGTGTCCTTCTCCTCATGATTCATCATATGCTCGGCGACGATGTGGGCCTGGAGGTTGACGATGACAACCGTGATCCGCTGAACTGAGACAAAAACGCCGATTGTATAGGCCCCCTCCGGGTTGAGTGTGAGGAGGACAGGTTTTCTGCCGCCGATCGATTCCCCGTTCTCTTTTTCCAGCAGGAGGTTTTCCTCGATCAGTTCGCCGGTGATCCCCGAGATGGCCGCAGGGCTCAGGCCCGTCTCCTTGGCAATCGCGGTGCGGGAAATCGGCTGCATATCGCGAATGGTGCAGAGAACCTTGATGCGGTTGATTGAACGCATCTTCGCTTTATCAAGAGAGGGGATTTTATTGATGATGCTCACAGCAGCGACTCCGTTGGTGTTGGCAAGTAAATTGAATGATGATAACTCTAGTGGTGATTACTGACAAAAAACAATACTTTAGTCAAAGAATTAATTCTATGAAAATATTAAAAGATATTGTTTTGTAATTAGTTGTATATCTTCACTCAGTGTATTTTCGGATAGCAGTCCCATTTTTGATGATGGTTGAGATGTGATTATTGGAATGGATTCAGTTTTCGGCGGCCTTCTTCGAGGAATTCTGGGGGGTGGCTGCTTCTCCTGCAGGCAAAAGAAATTGATAAGCCTATGGCTGCGGACTGCGCACCACACCTTGTAACGATTCAGGGCACGGACGGTCGATTCGTCCAGCGTGTTTATGACGAAACTCTTTCGTAGCTTAAAAAGCTGGCTACACGGTATTAAAGGCTTCCTGAAATAGTCTTTATTTTGTTGTTAAAAATAATCGACATATGAAATTCTGAATGCATAACATATTGGATTAATGTAAAAAATTACAATTTATCAGATTGACATTGAAATAAACTGCCGTTATTATCCGCTTAATTCAATCACTGAATAAAGATGGTGTCCAGTCAGAAATGGCGCTAAAATACTGGGAGAACTTGCTGAACCCCAATACCTGGGGTATCGTTTTTCTGTGTTAACCAGGATGTTTTGGCGTGGGGAGCCGACTTTCCGGCGACCTTTGAAAATAACCACATATCAACTAATGGAGGAACACTGCATGAAGAAAACTCTCTTACTGCTGATGGTTATGGCGCTGGCCGTATCAGGCACATTTGCTGGTCAGGCACAGGCCGCTGACAAGACAGTTACGCTTGTCTATGCCGAGGTTAACCCCATGGATTCCATCGTCGGCCAGACCGGCCAGAAGTTCAAAGAGGAAGTTGAGCGCCTGTCCGGCGGCACCGTCCTTCTTGATATCAAGGCCAACGGCGTGCTCGGCGCTGAGCAGGATGTCCTTGACGCCATGCTCGGCGGCGGCGGAACTATCGACATGTCCAGAATTTCGGCCTTTGCCCTGACCAGTTACGGCGGGCAGAAATCCAAACTGCTGTCCATCCCCTACACCTTTACCAGCAGAGATCATTTCTGGAAGTTTGCCGCCAGCGATCTGGCTCCCGAGTTCCTTCTCGAGCCCCATGAAAACGGTACCGGCATTCGCGGTCTGTTCTACGGAGAAGAAGGCTTCAGACATTTCTTCGGGACCAAGCCCCTCAACAAAATGGCCGATCTGGCCGGCATGAAAATCCGCGTCTCCAACGACCCCGTTATGCGTGGCCTGGTCAAAGCACTCGACGCTTCTCCGACCGTTGTTAACTACAACGAACTTTACTCCGCGCTCCAGACCGGTGTGGTTGACGCTGCCGAGCAGCCGATTGCCAACTACAAGTCAAAAGCCTTCAACGAAGTTGCTCCCTACATGATCCTCGACGGCCATACCCTGGGCGCAATTCAGGTTATCATCACCGACGAAGCATGGAACAAGCTGTCTGCAAACCAGCAGAACGCTCTGGTTGAAGCCGGCAAGCTTGCTTCCGCCTTCAACAGAGAGCTGTCTGAAGGTGCCGAGCAGAAGGTACTGAAAGAACTGGCCGCCGCAGGGGCAACCGTTGTTCCTGTTGCCGACAAAGGCCCCTGGCAGAAAGCCTGCGCCGGAGTCATCAAAGAAGCCAGTGCCCAAAACGCTGCCCTGTACCAGAAGATTCTTGATATGCAGTAGGACTCCCTGTTCCATCCCCCTGTCCGGCTGAATTCTCATCAATCCGCTGGCCAGGGGGATCCTGTCCTTGACATTATCCGGCACCGAAGTTCCAGCTTTCGAGTGCCTCATTGTTATGAACGACGGAGTTTCAATGAAGGCGGTGTTTAATACTGTCGATAAAATTAAACCGTTTTTTGACTATGTCGACAAACTGGTCCTTTTTATCTGCAAAATCCTTCTGATCACAGATATTGTCATTACAGCCATGGCCGTTACCGGACGATACGTTTCCTTTGTTCCGGACCCTGCCTGGAGCGAAGAGGTGGTCCTCTCCTGCATGGCCTACATGGCGGTCCTCTCTGCCGCACTGGCAATCAGGCGTAATTCCCATATCCGCATGACTGCTTTTGACCGCTATCTTCCCCCCAAGGTCCTTGTTGCCCTTGATCTGCTTGCCGATATCGCCATATTGGCGCTGGGATTCGTCATGATCGTTGTTGGCTGGAGCTACGCTCAAAGACTGGGTTCCAGAGGGTTTTATGTCAGCATGCCCAGTCTCTCCAGGTTCTGGATGTACTTCCCGGTGCCGCTGGCCGGGGTTGCCATGGTCATTTTTGAATTGGAAATGATCTATAACCGGATCAAAAAACTGGTTCTCGGGGAGGAAGCTTAAGGCATGATTGAAAGTAGTATGGCGATTTTTGTCCTGCTGGGAAGTTTTTTTGTTTTTATCCTGATCCGCTTCCCTATTGCCTACGCGGTCGCACTGTCGTCCATTCTTTGCCTGCTGTATCAGGGCCTGCCTCTGACGACAGTCGCGCAGCAGATGGTGAAAGGAATCAGCTCCTTCAGCCTGATGGCCGTGCCTTTTTTCATCACCATGGGCTACCTGATGGGGTCAGGCGGTATTTCCGAAAAGCTGATCGCGTTGGCCAATGCCTGTGTCGGCTGGATGCGCGGCGGCATGGCCATGGTGAACATCGTGTCTTCCTATTTCTTCGGCGGCATTTCAGGCTCTGCAGCCGCTGACACGGCATCCCTGGGCAGCATCATGATTCCGATGATGGTCGAGCAGGGCTATGACGATGACTTCGCGACCGCCGTAACCGTGACCAGTTCCTGCGAGGGTCTGCTCGTTCCCCCCAGCCACAACATGGTTATCTACGCGACGACCGCTGGCGGGGTTTCCATCGGCAGTCTCTTTCTGGCTGGCTATCTGCCCGCCGCTATTCTTGCGGGAACCCTGATGGTCGGTTCCTACATCATTTCGATCAAGCGCAACTATCCCAAAGGAGACAAGTTCAATCTTTTGAACTTGTTTAAGCAGATCGCTCATTCCTTCTGGGCTCTTGCCGCCGTGCTTATTGTTGTTGTCGGTGTTGTCGGCGGTGTCTTCACAGCGACGGAATCCGCCGCGATTGCCGTCTTCTACAGTTTGATCGTCAGTGTGTTTATTTATCGGGGGATGACCTGGAAGGGGGTCTGGAAGGTTCTGGATCAATGCGTGAACACCTTGTCGATCGTCCTGATTCTGATTTCCACGTCCAGCATTTTCGGTTTTCTGCTGACCCGCCTGAACGTTCCGAGCCTGGCGGCAAAGGCCATTCTCGGTCTGACAGACAACACGATTATTTTAGCTCTATTGCTGAACCTGATTCTGCTGGTTCTGGGCGTCATCATGGACATGGCGCCGATCATCCTGATTGCGACCCCCATCCTGCTGCCCATTGCCACAAGCATCGGGATTTCACCCATTCAGTTCGGCATCATGATGATTTTGAACTGCGGCATAGGGCTCTTGACGCCCCCTGTCGGGTCGGTTCTCTTTATCGGATCGGCCGTCGGAGAGGTCTCGATCGAAAGACTGGTGAAAGCAATCTTACCCTTTTACCTGCTGATGATCATCACTCTGCTGTTACTGACGTTTATCCCTGCGATCAGCCTGTATCTGCCGTCAGTGTTCATGTGATCATCCCAGGGCCATGGAATTCAAGTTTCGCTACAGAGTTAAGCCGGTCAGTCTCTGGATCCTGACGCTGGTCAATATCTACAGATCCATGATGGCTGTGATCAATATCATTTTCACCATCTCCATGGCCGGTTTGATTTACCGCTTTTGGCCAGATGCCGGCGTTGTCTACAGAATCCTGATGCTGGCCGGACTCTGCCTGTTCCCTGTGCTGCAACCGCTGGTGATTTACCTGCGCAGCCGCAAGATTGTCGGCCAGATGCCGGACGATCTGCAGATGACTTTTCAGCAGACCGGCTTTGAAATTGCCAACGCCAGCAAAAGTTCGCGGGTCGATTACACGGAAATCAAAGCCGTAATCAGCCTGTTCAAAATGCTGATTATCTATACGCAGTCGAAGCAGAGTTTCATTCTGGACAAGCAGCTCTTGGCAGGCCGGGGCAAAAGCCTGTCCGCCTTTTTGTCGGAAAAAATCACCAGCAGAACCTGAGAAAATTGATTCAGCCATCCTGGCTGAGTTCACTGAAGCAAATGATTGAACAAAGACCCATCTCATAGAAACGGAGCACAAACCCATGACGCAGCCTCACTCTGAAATCAACCTGCACCCTGATCGTCTGCTACCTGCTGACCCTGGCGTGCGCTCCGTCGCGCGCAGTCTTTATAACGAAGTGAAAGATCTGCCGATCATCAGCCCCCACGGCCACACCGATCCGCGCTGGTATGCCGACGACATCAACTTTCCCGACCCGGCCCAGCTGTTTCTGATTCCGGACCACTACGTTTTTCGCATGCTCCACAGCCAGGGCGTTAAGCTGGAGAGCTTTGGCATACCCAGAGTCGACGGCGGCCAGACTGAAAACGACCCACGCAAGATCTGGCGCATCTTTGCCGAGAACTATCACCTGTTTCGCGGTACGCCGTCGCGGATGTGGTTTGAAACCGTCCAGAGTAATCTGTTCGGCATCAATGAGCGGCTGTGTCCGGACAATGCCGACCGCCTTTACGACCAACTTGATGCCCTGCTGAAAACACCTGAGTTCAAGGTGCGCGCTCTCTACGACCGCTTCAACATTGAGGCCATTTCAACAACCGATTCGCCGCTGGATGATCTGGCCGCCCATCAGTCTTTACGGCAGAGCGGCTGGCACGGTAAAATCGTCCCCTGTTTTCGTCCTGATCCGGTGGTCGATCCCGAGCACCCAAGCTTTGTCAAAAATGTCGAACGCCTGGGCGAAATAACCAGCGAAGACAGTCAGACCTGGAGTGGCTACCTGAACGCCCTGGCCCAGCGCCGCGCCTTCTTTGTCGGACTGGGAGCCACCGCAACAGACCACGGCCACCCCACAGCAGCCACCCGCGATTTTGATCGCAGCAGCTGCGAGAAGCTGTTCAACAAGATCCTGAAGGGCAATTTCAGTCCGGCTGAAGCGGAAGATTTTCGCGGCCAGATGCTGACCGAGATGGTGCGCATGAGCTTGGACGATGGCCTGGTGGTGCAGATTCACCCGGGCGCTTCGCGCAATCACAACCGACAGGTTTTGGCAAAGTTCGGACTCGACAAGGGGGCCGACATCCCTTTGCCGACCGAGTACGTTAAAGCGCTCAAGCCGCTGCTCGACCGCTTCGGCAATGAAACCAATTTAAGCGTGATCCTGTTCACTCTTGACAGCACCACCCTGGCGCGCGAGCTGGCGCCCCTGGCCGGGCACTATCCGCTGCTGAAGCTGGGGCCAGCCTGGTGGTTCTTCGACAGCCCGGAAGGGATGCGCTTCTATCGCCGCTCGGTCACCGAAACAGCCGGCTTCTACAACACCGTCGGCTTCAACGACGACACCCGCGCCTTTTTAACCATTCCGGCCCGTCACGATATGGCCCGGCGCATCGACTGCGGCTATCTGGCCGAGTTGGTCTGCGAACATCAACTGGATGAAACTGAAGCGCTGACTCTGGCCCATGAACTGGCTTACAAACTGGCAAAAGCGGCCTACCGTTTATAGACAATTCCCGTTCCGGTCAGAGCTGGAGTGGACACCCCGGTTCTACCCTGCACAATGCCGCAGTTGCTGTGTCCGGCCGTCCCAACGCCCGCAAAAACAACCAGACCCTGGGGGGGTAGGGTGGCGGGATGACCGAATGCCTGGTGGTTGATCATGATCATCAGCAATCTTTAGACAACCAACAACGCCGGGGACACAGCCATCCCCGGCGTTGTTTGCTGAAGCTGTCGTCACGAAACGTTCGTTTGCTCTTCCGCGCGGTTATTTTTGAAACAGCTTCAGGTATTCTCCGTAGCCTTCCTTCTTCAGATCGGCCAGCGGAATAAACCGCAGTGCTGCAGAATTCATGCAGTAGCGTAACCCGGTCGGGGGCGGCCCGTCCTCGAAAACATGGCCAAGGTGCGAATCGGCGTGCTTGCTGCGCACTTCGGTCCGGGTTGTGAAGAAGCCGCGGTCTTCTTTGGTAACGATATTGTCCGGTTCAAGCGGTCTGGTGAAGCTCGGCCAACCGGTTCCGGATTTATATTTGTCGAGGGAACTGAACAGCGGTTCTCCGGAAACGATATCGACATAAATCCCCGCTTGTTTATTATCCCAATATTGATTATTAAATGCTGGTTCGGTGCCTTCTTCCTGGGTGACCCGGTATTGCAGCGGAGTGAGCTGCCGGCGCAATTGCTCCTTGCTGGGGATCTGATAGGTTCTGTCCATTGGCATTGTGTCGGTCATGCCCGGCTGCTCTTGCATTTGCTCTGCCGGCATGTTCATGCTGTCATTGTTTGACATTTCCATATGATCATTCGCCATAGATTGCCCCATATTGTCGGCCATCCCTTTGTTCTGCTCCTGAGCACAACCTGCCATGAGCAAGCTCAAGATCAAAATGGTTAGTTTAAGTCTATACATAAAAACCTCCATCCTTTGTTAACATTCGGTTTGTCCGCCGTCGGGTTCGACCCCATGTTCGAAGGATACCTTTTTATTGTAACGCAGGGATCAAGCGACCTTAAAGATCGGGTAAAGATTCAGCGAGGTTCGGCTCTGCTCATGAATGTTATCCATGAATAGCTTGCGACGGCCTCTTGCCGTCGCTGAATGATTAGCATAGACTTCAGCTGTTTTGGCGGAGCCCCGGCGGCAATCTGGCCGAGCCCTGCCGATTGCCTCAGTCGTGATCCGCAGCTGCCGGGAATCCTCGATTTTGCCCAAAGGAGTGCAAACATTGAGTTGTTCGTTTCCTTATCGTTTTTTCGCTCAGCTCTGCCTGGGGTTTGTGCTCCTGATGGTTTGCTCTTCTTTCGGCCAGGCCGCTGAAGGACTGCATCGGCATCAGCCGGGCTCAAAAATTATTGTTGGCGGGGATCGTTATTATCCACCCTATGAATATCTTGACGAAGGCGGCCGTCCGACCGGATTCAATGTCGAACTGACCCGTGCCATCGCCGAGGTGATGGGAGTCGAAGTCGAGTTTCGATTGGGACCCTGGGGGGAGATCCGGCGGGATTTTGATGCCGGTCAGATCGATGTGCTGCAGGGGATTGTCTTCACCAGGTCGCGGAGTCAGAAATATGCTTTTTCTCCGCCCCATAACATCCTGCATGAGTCGGTTTTCGCGCGGCGCGGTAAGACTGAGCGTGGCGTGTATTCCATCAGTTCCCTGGACCAACTCAGCGGAAAAGAATTGATCGTACAGAAGAGCGGCTTTATGTACGATTATCTGCTCGAACATAAACTGGACGCAAAATTCTTTTTTGTCGATACCCATGCCGCCGCACTGCGCCTGCTGGCCTCCGGGGAGCATGACTATGCCTTGGTCGGCAATCTGCCGGGGCTGTATCTGGGCAAGGAGCTGGGCCTTTCCAATATCGAACCGGTGGGAAAAGTGACCGCCGGCGAACGCTACGGCTATGCGGTCGTCAAAGGGAATGAAGACCTGTTGGCGATTTTCAGCGAAGGGCTGGCCATTCTCAAGAATACCGGTAAGCACCAGCAGCTTTACGATAAATGGCTCGGTCCGTTGGAGCCGCGCGGCATTCCCTGGAAAAAAATAGCGCCGATTTTGGGCGGAGCCCTGGGCATATTGGGGGTGATCCTGTTCAGCATCATGGTTTGGAACCGGATGCTCAAACGGGAGGTTGCCCGTCGCGCCAGGGAACTGCAGCAGCATCAGCAGCAATTGATCCAGGCCGACAAGATGGCTTCGTTGGGGATCCTGGTTTCCGGGGTGGCCCATGAAATCAACAATCCCAACAGCCTGGCCCTGCTGAATATGCCGATCGTGATCGCGGCCCATGAAGACAGCCGCGATATCCTGGACGAGTATTATCGACACAACGATGATTTCAACATGGCCGGCATCAATTATTCGCGCATGCGGGATGAATTGCCGCAGATGCTGACGGAGATGTTTGACGGCGCGAAAAGGATCAAACGGATCGTCGACGATCTGAAGGATTTTGTCCGCCCGGAAGGGCCGATCTGCATCCAGACCTTGGATATCAATGCCCTGGTCAAGACCGCGGTCAGACTGGTGGAGAATTCAATCCATAAAGCGACTCAGAACTTCAGTCAAAGTTATGCCACCGAACTGCCCCTGGTCAACGGGAACTCCCAGCGGATCGAGCAGGTGGTGGTGAACCTGCTGCTGAACGCCTGTCAGGCGCTGCAGGACCCGGATCAGGCCATCTCCATCTCCACCCGGCATGACCGGGACGCCGGCATGGTCCTGATCGAGGTGCGAGATGAAGGCTGCGGTATCGAGCCGGATCAGCTGGCTCATGTGACTGACCCGTTCTTTACCACCAAACGGGAGACCGGCGGCACCGGCCTGGGGCTGTCGGTCTCTGCGACGATTGTTGAACAGCATGGCGGCTCCCTCGATTTTGCATCGGTGCCGGGGGAGGGAACCTGCGTGTTGCTCGGCCTGGCTGTTGCCCACCAAGGAGAGATCTGATGGAAAAGACCCTCGCCCCGTCCTTCAGCGTACTGCTGGTCGATGATGAACCTTCGTTTTTGCGCAGCATGAGCCTGACCCTGGAGCGGACCGGGCGGATCAACAACCTGCTGCGCTGCGAGGACAGTCGGCAGGTCATGGAGATCCTCGCGACCCGGGATGTCGGGTTGGTGCTGCTCGATTTGACGATGCCTTACCTGTCCGGAGAGAAGCTGCTGCCGCTGATTGTCGAAGAGCATCCGGAGGTGGTGGTGATTATCGTCAGCGGACTCAATCAGGTCGAAACCGCGGTGGCCTGCCTGAAACAGGGCGCTTTCGATTATTTTGTCAAAACCGTGGAAACGGACCGCCTGGTCAGCGGCGTGGAAAGAGCCATCCGCATGCTTGAACTGCAACGAGAGAACCAGCAGATTCGCGAGCAGTTTCTGCAGGACCGGCTGGAAAACCCGGAGGCGTTCAGCGCCATTGTGACCCGTAACAAGGGGATGCGCTCGGTCTTTCAATATCTCGAAGCGGTGTCGCGCAGCAATCTGCCCATCCTGATCACCGGCGAAAGCGGGGTTGGCAAGGAGCTGTTCGCACGGGCCGCCCATCAGCTCAGTCGCCGGCAAGGGCCGCTGGTGTCCGTCAATGTGGCTGGGCTGGACGACAATGTCTTTGCCGATACCCTGTTCGGTCACGCCCGGGGCGCCTTTACCGGTGCCGCCGAAGTTCGCAAAGGGATGATCGAACAGGCTGCCGAAGGGACCCTGTTCCTGGATGAAATCGGTGACCTGAGTATCGCCTCGCAGATCAAACTGCTGCGGTTGCTGCAGGAAGGTGAATATTTTCCCCTGGGCAGCGACCGGCCGAAACGGCTGCGGGCGCGAATTGTGATTGCCACCCATCAGGACCTTGCCGCCAAGCATGCCGCCGGCGAGTTCCGTAAAGACCTCTTCTATCGGTTGCGTACCCATCACATCCATATCCCGCCGCTCCGCGAGCGCAAGGAGGATATTCCGCTGCTGTTTCGCCATTTTCTGGAAGAGGCCGCTGCCGAGTTCGAGAAAAAAATCCCGACCGTTCCCAATGAACTGCCGGTGCTCCTCGCCAACTATGCCTTCCCCGGCAACATTCGCGAGCTGAAAGCCATGGTTTACGATGCCATGAGCGTCCACAAAGAGATGATGCTCTCCATGCGGGTATTCAAACGGGCCATGGATATCGGGCTGGATGATGAGTCCCTGTGTCAGCAGGAGAGCCCCTTCGCCGCGGTCACTCAGTTACCGCAGCTCCACGAAGTTGCCGATCTGCTGGTGGCGGAGGCCATGAAACGGGCCGCCGGCAACCAGTCCATCGCTTGTCGACTGCTCGGGATTTCTCAGCCGGCGCTGAGCAAGCGCCTGAAAAAACTCGCTGGGCAGGAATGACTTCGCATGCGGGCAGGCCCTTATAACCTGCCGGGCTCCTATAACCCTTCGTTGTAACTTCTAACTAACTGTAAAACCGGGGAAAGATCCTTCCAGTAAGGTTCTTTCCCCGGTTTGGTTATACCCCCCTGTGGACCTGGCCGCGGTCAGGTTTTCTGTTGAAAAGCCCTTAGATATCAATGTGTTGGGCCGATCTTTTCGGTTTGGCACCGCCTTTGCTCTCTGTTGGATCCGTCATGTCCACAAACACCGTTATGGATATGGCTGGATATCAAGTCGACCCGACAGTCCGTTGTTCTGCTGCCAGGGCCAGGTTACCGAGGAGAGAGCTTATGAAAGAAACGACACGACTGGAGCATGATCTGATTGGCGAAAAAGAGGTCCCCGCGGACTGTTATTACGGCATTCAGACCCTGCGCGCGCTGGAGAACTTCCCGATTACGGGAACTCCGATTTCCAAAAACCCGGAGCTGATCAGAGCCCTGGCCATGGTGAAAAAAGCGGCGGCCCTGGCCAATGAGGAGCTGGGCCTGCTGCCGGCCGAAATTGCCGCGGCGATCGGCAGCGCCTGCGATGAAGTGATTGGCGGCCGCTTGCATGAACATTTTGTGGTCGACGTGTTCCAGGGGGGCGCCGGGACTTCGACCAACATGAACGCCAACGAGGTTATCGCCAACCGCGCCCTGGAGCTGCTTGGCCGTAGCAAAGGGGAGTATGCCTATTGCCACCCCAATAACCATGTCAACTGTTCCCAGTCCACAAATGATGCCTATCCGACTGCTTTCCGGCTGGCCCTGCATGCCGATCTGAAACAGCTGATGACGCAAATGGGAGTCCTGCAGGACGCTTTCGCCGGCAAAGGCCTGGAGTTCGTCGATGTCCTCAAGATGGGCCGGACCCAGTTGCAGGATGCGGTACCGATGTCCCTGGGGCAGGAGTTTTCCGCTTACGCAACCACCATCGGTGAGGATATCGAGCGGGTTTTCGAGGTGCATAACCTGATTCACGAAATCAACCTCGGCGCAACCGCCATCGGCACCGGGATCAATACCCCGCCCGGCTACACCCGGCTGGTTACGGAGAAACTGCGCGAAATCACCGGGATTCCCCTGGTGACATCCGCGAACCTGGTGGAAGCAACCTGGGATACCGGGGCCTACATGCAGATCTCCGGCGTGCTCAAGCGGTTTGCGGTCAAGCTGTCCAAAATCTGCAGTGACCTGCGTCTGCTCTCTTCAGGGCCGCGGGCCGGCTTCAATGAGATCAACCTGCCGAAAATGCAGCCCGGTTCATCCATCATGCCGGGCAAGGTCAATCCGGTGATTCCCGAAGTGGTCAATCAGATTGCCTATCAGGTGGTCGGCGCCGACCTCACCATTACCATGGCCTCGGAAAACGGCCAGCTGGAGCTCAACGTCATGGAGCCGGTGATCGCCTACAACCTCTTCCAGTCGATCTCTCTGCTGGGCCGGGCTTGCGATGTCCTGGCGCAAAAATGTGTGGTCGGCATCAGCGCCAACCGGGATCGCTGCCGGGAAATGGTGGAGCGGAGTATCGGTATCGTGACGGCGCTCAATCCCAGCATCGGTTACGAAAATTCGACGGCCGTCGCCAAAGAGGCACTGGAAACCGATCGCTCGGTCTACGACCTGGTGCTGGAGAAAAACCTGCTCTCCAAAGAACAACTCGATTTCCTGCTTTCAGCCGAAAACATGATGCATTCCTGACCTGGTGTCCCGTGTGGTGAATCAGCCGCACGGGATGCTTAGCAGGCTTCAGCCCGGTTGTCGCAGGCCGAAGCCGTTCTTTCAATCAGTTTCACGCACTCGAAATCCGGGAGGAAAAACATGGAAACATCCGCAACCGTTGACCAGCAAACACCGCGACTGCCGAGCCTGCTACAGGTTTTATTTGTTCTTGGGGGCTTTTTGGCCCTGGCTTTTACCTTTACCAGCCTCGGCATCGAAATTCATCTGGCCATCTTCTCCGGCTGGTTCCTGGCCTTTGCCGTCGGTAAACAGGTCGGTTACAAGTACCAGGATCTGGAAAAAGCCCTGACCGGCGGGATCAGCAACGGCATGGATGCCGTCATCATCCTGCTGGCGGTCGGTGCCCTGGTCGGCACCTGGATTTCCGGGGGGATTGTCCCCAGCCTGATCTACTTCGGGCTCAAAGTGATCCATCCGTCCATCTTCCTGCTCGCCACCTTGATCATCTGTTCCCTGACGTCCATTGCCACCGGGACTTCCTGGGGAACCGCCGGGACCGCCGGTATCGCCATGATGGGGATCGGGGCCGGACTGGGGATTCCCGCGCCTCTGACCGCTGGTGCGGTGCTGTCCGGGGCGTATTTTGGAGATAAGCTGTCGCCGCTGTCCGACAGCACTATCCTGACCGCCTCCATGTCCGGCATCGATGTCATGGATCACATCAAGGGGATGTTGCCGGGTTCCATCATCGGTTATCTGCTGGCTGCGGCGGCCTTTACTGTGGCCGGTTTCACCGTTGGCAGCGGCCACGCGGACCTGGGGCAGATCGATGCGGTTATGGGGGCCATCGACAACATGTTCAACGTCAGCGTGTTCTGTCTGCTGCCGATGGTCCTGGTCGTGGTGCTGCTGGCCATGCGCAAGCCATCGATTCCGGTCATTACTTTCGGTGCCGTGCTCGGGATCGTCTGGGGGATTATTTTTCAGGGGCTGTCCCCGGTGGAAGCCATCAGTACCGCCTGGACCCAGATCCCCAAGGATACCGGCCTGGTCTTTATCGATAACATTCTCAGCCGCGGCGGGATGAACTCCATGCTCTGGTCGGTGGGGATCATCATCTTCGGCCTTGGTTTCGGCGGTTTGCTCGACAAAATCGGCGTCCTGAAGGTGCTTGCCAATAAAATCGAAAAAGGGATTAAGAGTGGCGGTTCACTGACCATCACCACCGTGATCGTCGGCTTTCTCGGCAACCTGTTCGGCAGCGCCATGTATGTTTCCCTGATCCTGACGCCCAAAATCATGGCCGAAAAATATGACGAGCTCGGTTACCACCGCCGGGTGCTGTCGCGGAATACCGAGTTCGGCGGCACCCTGACCTCGGGGATGGTCCCCTGGAGCGATAACGGTATCTATATGGCCGGAATCCTTGGCGTCGCCACCCTCGATTATCTCCCCTATATGTGGCTGTCCTTCGCCTGTATCGCCGTGACCATTGCCTTCGGCTTTACCGACAAGTTCATGTGGCGGACTGAAACGAGCACCCCGCTGGAGGTCGAAGAATACCGGGACGCCGCCTGATTTACCCGTTGTGTCGCAGCCGGAGCCCTGGGTTGCCGGCTGCGGCAGGTTTTTCAATTTTTCATTTCGAGGACCTGCCCGTGAAAAAGTTATTGCTCATTGCCACCGGCGGCACCATCGCCTGCTCAGCAGCGGATGATGGGCTGAGCCCGGTTTTTTGTGCCGATCAGTTACTCTCGCATCTTCCCGATATCCATACTCTATGCCAAATCGATAGTTGTTCACTGATGGCCATCGATAGCACCGACATGACCCCTGAGCGGATGGCCCGGATTGCCGAGACGATTTTTCAGAACTACCAGGACTACGACGGGTTTATCGTCACCCACGGCACCGATACCCTGGGTTACACCTCGGCGGCCCTGACCTACATGTTGCCGAATATCGGCAAACCGGTGGTGGTGACCGGGTCGCAGCTGGCCATCGAGGCCCGCTATACCGATGCCAAAGTGAATATCAGCGATGCCATCCGTTTTGCGCTGGAAGGAAAGCCAGGGATCTTTGTCGCTTTCGACGGTAAAATCATCAACGGCACCCGGGCCAAGAAGATCAAGACCCAAAGCATGGATGCCTTTGCCAGCGTTAATTTTCCCCTGGTCGCCGAAATCAAGCTGGGCCGCGTCATTTACAACAATGTCTTGGCCCTGGACGGCTATGCGGCCACCCTGAACAGCTGCTCACCGGCCCCCTTCGACTTGCGGAACTCCTTCTGCGACGATGTCTTCCTGTTGAAGATCTCCCCCTGTATCAAAGCGGACTTTTTGGCTCCCCTTAAACAGAACTGCCGGGGGGTGGTCATCGAGGGGTTCGGGATTGGTGGTATCCCCGGTACCCTGCTGTCCGCCATAGAGGACCTGATCAAGGCCGGCATCGCCGTGGTCATCGGTACCCAGTGCCTGGAAGAAGGGGTGGACTTGGACGTCTATGAGGTCGGCCAGAATCTGGCCCAATACGATGTGATCTATGCCGGCGACATGACCAGCGAAGCGTTGGTGATGAAGCTGATGTGGGCGCTGGGAAATTGTGACACTCTGCCCGCAGTCAAGGCCTTTATGGAGACCCCGGTCTTCGGTGACCGGATGAACTGAAGCCGTCATCCTTGCCAAACTTCAGTACAGCCCGGGCCTCTGCGAGCCCGGGCTGTACTGTTTTTGGAGTGCTTAGCGCTCAAGCCGTGGATCGATAAAGCGTCTGACCTCTTCATCATTGACGATCGCCGCAACAACCTTGGTCAGGGCGAAATTGCAGGCGTGAAAGATATCCAGCCCGGAGACATTATTCTCCCGGAATTGCTTTTTCAGGCCGCTCCCGGTTTCCAGGGTACAGCTGACCCGGCAGATTTCCGTCATGGGCGGAGAATAGGGGACCTGATACAGCTCATCCACCGACAGTTTGATCTCTTTGGCGGCAACAGGGCTGACCTGGACGCCGTTTTTGGCAAACTCTGCCTGGAGAAAAGCGATGGTCGTCGCCGTGGTCTCCTTAAGGTTGACCGGCACTCCACCGTAACGTGTGATCCGGAAATCGTCTTTGCTCTGACTGTTGACGATCTTGATGGCAGCGTCAGCCTGAAAAGGGGTGATCATGCCATCTTTCAGCGGCGCCGGAGTTGGAGCATAGGGGGCGCAGGCAAACAGACTGCAGCAACAGATAACAAGCAGAATCTTTTTCATGGTTCCCTCCTGGTCGGGACAAGAAATTAAGTGGCGCAGGCCGGCTGAAAATAGATGTTGAAACTATCGAATTTGCTATTGCTAAAATAGCATAAGGATACAGCTGAATGGATGAGAAAAAGCCCTGCAATGATGGCAGGGCTTTTTCTCGGGGACAATGGAGAATGTCGCTCGTTTAAGAGCAGATGGCAGCAAAACCGGGACTGTCCCCGCACGGGGGCTGTCCCAGGTCTTTGCGGTGCTAACCCCTACAGTTTCATGGCTCGCAAACTCTTGGGACAGCCCCCGATGATCCTGGGGACAGTCCCGAGTTTACTGCGAAGTTGCTTAAACGAGCGCCATTCGAGACAATGGAAGGAATTCTCCGCCGGAAAAGGCTGGGAGGCCGCTGTTGTCCGGCTGAGCTTCCGCAGTACCGGGTCAGGCCGCCAGTTCCAGGCAGCGGTCAAGGAAACGCCGCGCGGTCTGTTCCTTGTGCCACATGTCGTCGCCCATATGGGAACGCATCTCGACGGCTACGAAGGTGGCTTTGCAGCCGTCGGTCACCGGCCAGGACGCGATCTCTTTAAGGATCGCCGCACCCAGTTCCGGAGTCATATACCCCGGGCTCTTGAATTCGGGCGCCTGCCCCATATCCATATGCCAGTCGCCGTACATGGGGTGGCTGGGATCGGTCACTGCGTTACAGAGGTGCAACTGGGACAGGAACGGTTTGGCCACGCGCAACGATTCGATCAGATCGATTCCTCCCAGCGCTTCATGGGCGCTGTCCCAGTGGATAAAGGTGTTGGGGCATTGCTGATGGAGGGGCGCAAACCACTCCACCGCTTCCCTGATCGGCCCGATCAGCTGTTTCTTGTGGGCATGGCGGTCGAGCGGTTCCACCAGGACCTGTTTTTCCGGGTCGCTGGCCAGGTGGTCGGCAATCCGGCACATGGAATCAAAGAAAACTTTTTTGGCTTCTTCCCGCTCCCCCTCGCCCGGGTCGCTGCCGCTCGGCAGGCCGATCTTGTCGGCTCCGCATTCAATGGCGTAGTTGAGCAGTTCGATGGTGCGTTTCACTGATTTTTCCCGCAACTGGGCATCCAGGGTGCTCAGGTTGAGGTTTTCGGCCAGCAGCGTTGGTGTCGCCCACATGGTGAGTTCCCAGTTGTTCTGCCGGCAATAGTCGCGGACCCGGCGGATGTTTGCCGGCTCGAAGAAGAAACCGGTCTCAACGGCCTGGTAATAGTTGAGGGCACTCAATCCCTCCATGGTATCGACCATCATGTTCTCATTGCTTTGCAGGGGCATAAAGGTTTCATAGACATGACAGGAACGGAAAATCTCTTGCTTCTTCACGTTGGACTCCTTGTGAGTGATCTTGCCTACCTCGGACTGATCCCGGTGGTGGCACAGGTCGGGCTCAGCCATTGAATGCGATCTGACTTAGTACCATATGATATTATCATTCCCCGGGTCTACTCTGCATCGCTTTTTCTTTCCTGCTCCGGGTCCTGTTCTGGTTTTGAACTCAGCTCTTCAGGGGAAATCAATGGCAGACAAAGACCGCTAAAAAGCGCTATAATAACGGCCAGGTTTGCTTCAAGTGCGCGCATACACCCCCTCTGTTCATCGTGTCCCTTCCCGATGATGGTGAACAGGTCAATATCCCGATATTGTCCAGGTCAGTGTCCAGTGCGGTCAGTTCTTGCAGATCCTGTGGAGATTTTCGGGGTGCTGGCCAGGGATGCTGCCGGTCAGTTCGGGGTGGTCCTTGGAATGGCGCTAGTTTAAGCACTTTCGTAGCAAACTCGAGACTGTCCCCAGGGGCATCGGGGGCTGTCCCAAGAGTTTGCGAGGCATGGAACTGTAGCGGTTAACACCGCAAAGACCTGGGACAGCCCCCGTGCGGGGACAGTCCCGGTTTTGCTGCCAGCGACTCTTAAACTAGCGCCATTCGGTACACCTTGTCTTTTAACTCATACCGACCAAGTTGAACAACGATGTCTATCCGAAAAACATTTCAGCAATTGCTCTGGCCCATATTTTTACCGACTTTCTGTGCCTTCTTAAGCCTGAGAGCCTCTTTGATCCTGTTGCCGCTGTATGTGCTGGAGCGGGGCTACGATCCGGCTTTTGCCGCCTTTATCATCAGTATCCGCGGAATCGGCATGCTCTTCATGGACGTGCCCGCCGGGTTTCTGGTGGCACGGCTCGGCGACAAGGGGGGCATTGTCCTGGGGAACATCGCTGCCGCGCTGTCCTTGCTGCTGTTTGCGGTTTTTGATCAGCCGGTCATATATGTTTGCAGTGCGCTGCTGTCCGGGGCGGCTTTTTCGGTGATGATGCTGGCCAGGCTGTCTTACGTCGGGGAAAAGTGCGAATTGCAGGAGCGCGGCCGGGTGATCGCCTTTATGGCCGGATTGCAGCGGGTCGGGGGGATCATCGGTCCGATCGGGGGCGGCTTCATTGCAACCTATTTCGGCTATGTCCCGGCCCTGCTTACCCTTGCCGGAATGACCCTGGTGGCAGCTGTTATCAGCCAGGTCTGTTGCGACAGCACCGCGCCGGACCGGGCGAACGCTCCCCAGCCCCATGCGTTTGTCAGCATCCTGAACGCCAACCGGACAATTTTTCTGACCTCCGGTATTGGCACCCTCGGGCTGATGAGCCTGCGCGGGGCCAGCCCTTTGCTGGTCACTCTGTTCGGTAGCGCCCTGGCGTTGACCGCGGCCCAGATTGGTTTTTTCGCCTCGTTAACGACCATCCTCGAATTCGTCATGTTTTTACCGGCCGGCCATATCATGGACAAATGGGGGCGTAAGTTCACACTGATTCCGGGGACCTTCTTCATGGCGGCCAGCCTGCTGATCCTGGCTCTGTTCCCCACGCTCCCCGGTTATATCGCCGGGACATTGCTGATGGCTTTCGGCAACGGCCTGGCCACCGGGGTGATCATGTCCATTGGTTCCGATCTGGCTCCGCCCGAATGCCGGGGGCAATTCCTGGGGGTTTGGCGATTTGTTTGTGATCTCGGTTTTACCGGCGGCCCGCTCTTTGTAACCGGGTTGATGGGGCTGGTCGGCCTCGGGGTGAGTTCCGTGGTGCTGGGCGGTGTCGCATCCTGCTTTGCGCTGGTCATGTGGTTTTTTGCTCCGGAAAGCATGAAAAAAATGTCTTCAAGAGTAAACTGAAGATGTCATGAGATTTTGTCCGGAAACGCCCGACTTGATTTGAAAAAGCCCGGATCCGTTCCTCTCTTCTCTACACCTGGGGGTGGTTAGATGCTGCCAAACGGATATCCTTTCGACCTCAATCACCTGTATGAGAGCTGGAAGCTCGTGGTGCGTGAAGGGGGCAGCGTGGCCCAATGTTCCGGTGTCGATCCGGCTGTGCTGCGTTCCTGGCAGCGCTGCCTGGGGCGGCGGGTTGCGGAATCCGGTCCGGCAAACCATAGCTCTTCCGCAGCGGCCATCAATATTCCCCCCCCTGACAAAGAGTTTTTGCTCAATGATGCCCTGTCCCACCTCGAAGATTGCCACCAGTACCTGGAAGGGACTAAAAGCGTGCTGGCACTTTCCTTCAGCGATGCCCATTTTCTCCACGTGATCGGCAACCATGACATGCTTGCCCATGTCGCGCAGCTGGGCGGGAAGGTCGGCAGTTGCTGGGATGAGGCGGTGGCCGGAACCAACGCGATCGCACTCTGCCTGGAGAGTGCCGCACCGACCCAGGTGATCGGCGCCGAGCATTTTTTCAGCAGCATGCACAGCCTGGCCACCACGGCCGCACCGGTCCATGATGTCGGCGGACGGATCATCGCGGTTGTCGCCCTGATGACCCCGGTTCAGGATGCCACCCCCCACGCCTTATCCATGACCATGACCGTCTCCCGGGCCATAGAGAACAGCATGCAGGTCCAGTATTGCCTGCGCGAAGCCAATTCCCGGCTGATCGAGATGAATGCCGTTTTAAGTTCCATCGCCGACGGTATCCTGGTCTGGGACGGATCCGGGATTGTGACCCATATCAATACCACTGCCGCGGATATGCTGCAGCTGGCCATCCCTTCGGTGCAGGGAGAATGGATCGGCTCCATTCTCCGCTTGCCCGAGGTGCTGAAAGAGGCCTGGGAGCAGGGGCGCGCCATCAAGGATGTGGAGACCACCTTCGGTGTGGGAGAGCAGCATGTTTCCGCTCTTGCCAGCCTGCTGCCGTACCGGGCCGACAGTTCCCGGGGCATGGGGTTCCTGTTGGTGCTGAGGGATATTGCCGACGTCCGGCGGCTGGTCAATCGTCAGGCCGGAACCCAGGCCCGGCTTCGTTTTGAGGATTTGTCGGTCAATTCCCCGGCGATGATGCGGGTCGTGAAGCAGGCTCGCTCCGCGGCCCATAGCAGCGCTCCCGTGCTGATCCGCGGCGATGATGGCACCGGGCGGATCCAGCTGGCCCAGGCCATTCATAACGAGGGGCCCAGGGCCGGGAAGCCCTTTCTGGCTATCAACTGCAATGCCATTCCGGTGGGGCTGATGGCAACGGAATTCCTCGGTGTCGGCAGCGGCAAGGGGCTGCCGGGCCGGCCCAGTAAATTCGAGCTGGCCGACGGTGGTACGCTGTTGCTGGATCGGGTGGAAACCCTTTCGATGGAGATGCAGTCAGCACTGGTTCACCTGATCGAAAGCGGCACCGTGATGCGGCTGCAAAGCCATCAGCCGATTCCGGTCGATGTGCGGATCATTGCGCTGACCTCGAGCGATCTGGAGAAAAAGGTTGCGGATGGCTCCTTCAACCGGCGCCTCTACTACGCTTTTTTCATTTTCAGTATTGTGGTGCCGGCCTTGCGGGAGCGCCCGGAAGATATCCGTTATTCGGCCCAGCGTTGTGTTGCCCGGCTCGCGGAGAGTCGGCAGCGGCAATTGAGTATTGACGAGGAGGCTTTAAAAGTTCTGGAACGCTACCATTGGCCGGGCAATTCCCGTGAACTGGAGAATGCCATGGAACAGGCCGCCGGACAGTGCTCCCATGGCCTGATTCGGCCCGAGGACCTACCGGACGCTATTTGTTCCGGGCGGGTCTTCGAACTCCCCACCTCAGCCCACCAGGTCCTCTCTGCCGTGCAAGCCCAGCGCGAAGCTATCAAGCGCGCAGCCTGGGTGACCGGGGGACGCGCCGGAGCTATGGCCGATATGCTGGGAATCAGCAGGACCACCCTATGGCGGCGTCTGAAAGACATGAACCTGGAACTGGAGCAGTTTCGCAAGCGCTAATGTTTCGATTTGAAACGTTAGCGCTTTTTTTGTTCTTTTGTGAAACAAAATAAGATTTTTTTTTGCAAAAAGAACCTTTTCGCCGTACCGCTAGTAGATACCTGTGCACGTGGAGGAGGGCGGGATCCTGGCTTACCGATTATTCCGTTAGGCCCTGCCAACTGCGTGTCACCAACATACGGGAGGTCTGCTATGGATGGGTTTCTAGGCGAATTTTTGGGAACAATGATGTTGGTTATCCTTGGCGATGGAGTGGTCGGCGGGGTTCTGCTGAAGAATTCCAAAGCCGAGAATGCGGGCTGGATGGTGATTACCTCCGGCTGGGCGTTTGCCGTCATGGTCGGGGTGTTCCTGGCCGTAGCCCTGGGCAGCCCCGGGCATATTAACCCGGCGGTGACCGTGGCCATGGCGGTGGCCGGGAAGTTTCCTTGGGCGCAGGTTCCCATGTATCTGTTCGCTCAGGTCCTCGGTGCCTTCGTCGCCGGGGTCATCGTCTGGCTCCATTATCTGCCCCACTGGCAGGAGACGGAAGGCCAGGGCCTGAAGCTGGCGGTCTTTTCCACCGGCCCTGCCATTCGCAAAACCGGGCCCAACCTGATCAGCGAAATCATTGGTACCATCGTCCTGGTGATCGGGGTGGCGGCCATCTTCAAAGGAGCGGTAGCACCGGCAGTGGGACCGTTTCTGGTCGGCGTGCTGGTGTGGGGGATCGGCTTGTCGCTGGGAGGTACCACCGGCTACGCCATCAACCCCGCCCGCGATCTCGGCCCACGGATCGCTCATCAATTACTGCCCATCAGCGGCAAGGGGGAATCGGATTGGGGGTATGGCTGGATTCCAGTGGTCGGTCCGCTCCTCGGAGGGGGAGTTGCCGGCCTGGTCATAATCTCGTTAAGTTTATAAGGAAGACGTTTCGCATCGCTTTCACACCACAGGAGGATTCGTTATGAAAAAACTGATCAACGATGTCGACCAGGTTGTAGTTGAGCAATTACAGGGGATGGCCGCTGCCCACCCGGAACTGCAGGTGAATATCGCCCCGCACTATATCTGCCGGGCGAAAAAAGGGGACAAGGTGGCGGTTATTTCCGGCGGTGGCAGCGGTCACGAACCCATGCACGGCGGTTTTGTCGGCTTCGGGATGCTGGACGGGGCCTGCCCGGGCGAAGTCTTTACCTCACCGACTCCCGACCAGATGTATGAATGCGCCAAGGCTGTGGGCAGTGACAAGGGCGTTCTTTTCCTGGTTAAGAACTATACCGGCGACGTGATGAATTTCGAAACGGCAGCGGAACTGGTTGCCGCGGAAGGGATGCCGATTCAGAGCATCCTGGTGGATGACGATGTGGCGGTGAAAGACAGCCTGTATACCGCCGGGCGGCGCGGTGTCGGGCTGACCGTGCTGATGGAGAAAATCGTCGGCGCCGCCGCGGAAGCCGGCTATTCCCTGGAAGCTTGCGCGGACCTGGCCAGAAAGGTCAACCTCAACGGGCGTTCCATGGGCATGGCCCTGACCGCCTGCACCGTGCCTGCGGCAGGGAAACCGAATTTTGAGCTGGGCGACAATGAAATCGAAATCGGCATCGGGATTCATGGTGAACCCGGCATCCGGAAGGCCGCCATGCAAACCGCCGATGAAATTACCGAGACCCTCTTTACCCAGATCATTGAAGACCAGGGTTACAGCCGGACCGTGCGGGAATGGGATAACAATTCAAGCCAGTGGGAAGAGAAAAAACTGGTGGATGAGGATTTTGCGCCGGGCGATGAAATGATCGCTTTTGTCAACAGTATGGGCGGAACTCCGCTGTCGGAACTGTATGCGGTCTATCGTAAACTGGACCAGCTGTGTGCGGCAAAGAACATCAAGATCGTCCGCAACCTGATCGGTCCCTACATCACTTCGTTGGAAATGCAGGGCTTCTCCATCACCCTGTTAAAAGCGGATGCCGAGATATTGAAGTTCTGGGATGCCCCGGTGAACACCCCGGGATTGCGCTGGGGAATGTAACGTCACAGAGAATTTAACGAGCGCCGGCGGGTGGCAGTCCCATCCGTCGGCTGTGGAGGAGTTGATGGTTGTCACAAAAAAACAGATTATCGCCTGGCTGGATCGGATTGCCATGGTTATGAAAGAAAACCGGGAGTATCTCATCGAACTCGATTCCGCCATCGGCGATGCTGACCACGGGATCAATATGAGCCGCGGTTTCAGCAAGGTGCAGGAAAAACTGCCGGAACTGTCCCAGGGGGATATCGGAACGATTCTGAAGACCACCGGGATGACCCTGATGTCGAGTGTCGGGGGCGCCAGCGGCCCGCTTTACGGGACCTTCTTCATGCGTTGCGGCATGGCCCTGGCAGCCAAGGAAGAGCTCGACTGCAAAGATGTCCTGGCCCTGTTTAAAGCCGGTAGCGAAGGTATTCTGCAGCGCGGCAAACCGAATCTTGGCGACAAGACCATGTATGACGTCTGGGCTCCGGTCATCGCCTGTTTCGAGACCACCAGCCAGGAGAACGATCAGGATCTGGCGGCCACCCTGAGTGCCTGTGTTGAGGAAGCCGAAGCGGCTATGAAAGCGACGATCCCCATGCTGGCCAAAAAAGGTCGGGCCAGTTATCTCGGGGAAAGAAGCATCGGGCATCAGGATCCGGGAGCAACATCTTCCTATCTTATTCTGAAAGCGTTGTGGGAGACGCTGGACGCTTGACGAATACGAGTGGTCAGCTTTTTTGCAGGTGGAAGGACAGTTAAGTATGGTCGGAATTGTGGTTGTTTCGCATAGTCACAGCCTGGTTGCCGGGCTGCAGGATCTGGTTGCCCAGATGGTTCCGGAAATGAGTAATATCGTTTATGTCGGCGGGACCGGCGATCCGGAAAACCCGATCGGGACCGACCCCATGCAGGTTCTTCAGGCGATCAACCAGGTGGGCGGAGCGGACGGTGTCCTGGTCCTGATGGATTTGGGCAGCGCTTTGCTCAGTGCTGAAACCGCCCTCGATTTTCTCGAGGAACTGCCGCGGGAGCGAGTGCGACTGAGTTCTGCACCGCTGGTGGAAGGAACGCTCTCTGCCGCCATTCAGGCCTCCATGGGGGCTGATCTGGAGATGGTGGCGGCGGAAGCGGAGAGTGCACTGACGGTCAAAATTCAGCAATTGGGGGAGACCGGTCCGGATTCAAGCGCCGCCAGTGGCGAGGAGCCCAGCGGGGATACCTTGGAACTGGAACTGGTCATCCAGAATGCCAACGGCCTCCATGCCCGCCCTGCGGCGCGCCTGGTGACCTGTGCCGGTTCGTTCGCGGCGAAAATCTGGATTCAAAAAAACGGCACGCGGGCCAACGCTAAAAGTATCAACCAGGTCGCCACCCTGGGAATCCGCAAAGGGGATCGGGTGGTCCTGACCTTTGCCGGGGCGGATGCCGCGGCGGCACAGCAGGCCGTTGCAGCACTGCATGCGGATAACTTTGGTGAAACCGAAAGCCAAACAGCCCCGGTCCCGGTCACGGAGAAAAGCGTTGCCGGGGGGGACGAAGCAGGTGTCCTCAGCGGCGTGCCAGTGGCCAGGGGAATTGCCATCGGTCCCGTTCAGACCTATCTTTCGACCGTCGTTGAGGTGACACCCCGGACCGTTGCCGACAGCGCAGCGGAAACCGACCGGTTCAAAGACGCCCTGCAGGCCGCGGTCAAAAACAGCGAGCAGCTACGGATCCAGACCAAAGCCAGCGCCGGCAAGGAGCAGGCCGAGATCTTTGAATTCCACAAGCTTTTGCTGCAGGACGAAGAAACTGTTAACAAGGCCATCGCAATGATCAGCGAGCAACAGCAGTGCGCCGAATACGCCTGGAAAACTGTCACCGATGCCGTGGCCGAGAGTTATGCAGCGGTTAACGATGACTATCTGAGAGCTCGGGCTGCCGATGTTTACGATATTCAGCAAGCGGTCCTGCTCCGGCTTGGCGCTGGAGTCAGTTCCCATTTTGCACCTGCTGAACCGGTCATTGTCTTTGCCCGGGAATTATCCCCCTCCGCAGTGGCGGACCTCCCCCGGGACAAGGTCCTGGGACTCTGCCTGGCGACCGGCGGGGGAACCTCCCATGCGGCGATTATCGCAGCCGCCCGCGGTATTCCGGCAGTGGTCGGAGTCAAAGGGGCGCTGGCTGCGGTCAAAGACGGGCAGCTGGTCATTCTGGATGGCGAAGCCGGGCGGATTCTGACCGCCCCGGACGGTGCAGTCCTGGCCACCTACCGGAACAAACAGGCCGACTGGTTGCGGATCCAGGAACGCCAGCGGCAAACCAGCCAGGAACCGGCCGTCACCGCGGACGGGGTCCGCATCGGGATTGAGGCCAATATCGGTGGAACCGCGGACCTGCAGTCGGCGCTGGATAATGGCGCTGAAGGGGTTGGGCTGTTTCGGACCGAATTCCTGTTTCTGGACCGTAATGACGAACCGGATGAGGATGAGCAATGCGCCATCTATCGCCGCGTTGCCGAGGAAATGGGGGAGCGTCCGGTGATTATCCGCACCCTCGATATCGGCGGCGACAAACCGGTCCCCTATGTTTTCAGCGATCCGGAAGAGAACCCTTTCCTGGGGCTGCGGGGTATTCGCCTGACCCTGGCCAACCCAGAGCTGTTTCTGCGCCAGTTGCGGGCGATCCTGCGTGCCAGCGTCGGCAGCGGGATCAAGATCATGTTTCCGATGATCAGTACCCTTGCCGAGTTTCAGGAGGCCGTAGCTGTACTGGATGAAGCCAAGGCACAGCTGCGCTCTCAGGGGATCGCCTTTAACGAAGCCATCTCGGTCGGGGTGATGATCGAAGTTCCGGCCGCCGTCGCCAGCGCCGATCAATTGGCCGCCGCCGCGGATTTTTTCAGCATCGGGACCAACGATCTCGCCCAATATGTGATGGCGGCCGATCGCGGTAACCCGAATGTTGCCAGCTTGCCCGATCCTTTCCAGCCGGCGGTGCTGAGGATGATCAAACAGACGGTCAGTGCCGGTCATGATGCCGGGATTCCGGTCGGCATGTGTGGAGCATTTGCCGGCCTGCCGGAAGCGGCGGGGTTGCTGGTCGGTCTCGGCCTGGATGAATTGAGCATGAATGCGGCCGCAATTCCCGCCCAGAAGGATGCGCTCCGCCAGTGGTCCGCCGCCACCGCCGCAGAACTGACCCGGGACGCGCTCGCCGCAAATTCGGCGGCGGATGTCCGCCAACTGAGTCGGAACCGGCAGCCTGCCCCCTGAATCGGATCCTGTCCCGAATTAACCAGACGCCAGTCGAGGGCATCCCTTGGCTGGCGTTTTATTATGCTGAAACCACGGAGGCCGGGGTGGCGGTAGGGTTCGGCCAGACTGATCGGGTTTTTCATCGCCTTTAATTTCAACATATCATGGTGCAGTTTTGGTTGCTTCGCTTGTTTTTTTGTCCTGCCCTGTAGTAAAAAAATAGCTCGCTATTAAATTCCCGGGCTGTGTGGCCGGGCTGAGATTTCCAAAAGGATACTGTTGTGAATAGAACAGGGACTAGAGTCATGCTGGTTTTTGGCGATCCGATCGCGCATTCGCTGTCGCCGCTGATGCAGAATGCCGCTTTGCAGAAAGCGGGAGTCAATGCCGTTTACGGAGCCTGCCGGGTTCCCAAAGAGCAGATTGGAGCAGCGGTGGCCGCTGTTCGCCTGCTGAATGTCTGGGGTGTCAACCTGACGGTTCCCCTGAAGGAAGTCGTTTGTCCTTTCCTTGATGAGCTTGACCCTGCCGCGCAACTGATCGGTGCGGTCAATACCATCGTCAACCGGGACGGTCACCTGGTGGGGTATAACACCGATGTCTATGGAGTCCGGCGGACCCTGGATCTTGATCTCGGGTTTGATCCGGCCGGAAAGCGGGTGATGATTCTCGGGGCGGGTGGGGCCAGCCGGGCCGCTATCGTTGCCCTATGCCAGGCCGGAGCCGCTTCTCTCGGCATTGCCAACCGCACCGTCGCGCGGGCCGAAACGCTCATTGCCGAATTTGCCCCGGCATTTCCGAAGACCGCTTTTCACGCCTGCTCGCTGTCCTCCCTTGACCTTGGCAATGGCTTGAAGAAGGCCGATCTGCTTATCAATGCCACCTCGGTGGGGTTGAAAGGGGATCGTTTTGTCGACTTCCCCTGGCCGGCGCTGCCTGACCATGCCCCGGTGCTCGATATCGTCTACAGCACTGAAGAGACGTCTTTTGTCGCCGCCGCCAAACGCCATGGCCATATGGCTACCGGCGGGCTCGGCATGCTCGCTGCCCAGGGGGAGAAAGCCTTCGAACTCTGGACCGGGATTGCGCCACAAGAGTGGCTGATGCGTTCCTGTCTGAATGCCGCCCAGGGTAAACCCACTCTGCTGCCGATGGAAGGCAACCTGTTGGCCGGCATGATCGGTTCCTGAAACTGTCCTGATCACCACTGCCGAACGAATTTCCCTTCTTGGGAGGGGCGGTAAATTTCTCATCAGGGATTAAAAAAACGCAGCCGAATTCGGCTGCGTTTTTTTTGGCGAAGACAACTCTTCCCTGCCTCGTGGAACAGATAACTCATCCGCTCCCCATAGTGCTAAAATTTTGGATCTCTCAAAAGATTCCCCCCTGAGTTAGCGTAAAAAATACCTGAAATCTCAAAAAATGACTTGACAGAAAGGCCGTTAAGGTCTAGAAATATCAGGTAAATTCATACAAAAATAGTAATATTTAAAGACTGCCAATTGTATGTCTTGAGCCTATCCGTGCGTTAAAAAATGTCACCAGGAAGACCGGTTATTTACGGTCTAAAATATAACTAAAATTGTCATTAATTGATGGTCAACCCGTTTTTCTCATACCGTGATTCAGGCTGAAAGAAGGAGGGCAGGGGAGGGCGCCTGCACAGACACTATGTCTAACTAGGTAAAACATCCAAAGGAGAGGAACATGACAATGAAATGGCACGGAAAGGTATTGCTTGGGCTTACAATTATTACCGTTATGGTTTGCTTTTTGGCCGGAACTGCCACCGCCGATGAGTACAAAAAATTTGGGGTCAGGGTCAGGGGGCTCGGAATCTTCCCTGATGCCAAAGCTGACAGTGCCCTGTCCAGTCTCGATCTGGACGTTTCCGAGGATTTGACTCCGGAACTTGACCTGGAGTACTGGTTTACACCTTACCTCTCTACCGAGCTGATCCTGGGTGTCAGCCGGCATGACATTACCGCGGGTAGCGACTATGTCGGCAGTACCTGGCTGCTGCCGCCGACTTTGACTCTGAAATATCACTTCATGCCCGACGGCAAAATCAGTCCCTACGTGGGGGCCGGGATCAACTATGTGATCCCGTTTAAAGAAAAACTCAATCTGACCAATGACTTCAGCATCGACAGTAGCTTGGGCTGGGCTGCCCAGGTCGGCGTTGACCTTGCCCTGGGCAACGACTGGTATGCCAACCTGGATCTCAAGTATCTCAATCTTGAAACCGAGATGGATATTGCCGGGACGAAATACGATCTGGATCTTAACCCGCTGGTGGTCGGAATCGGGGTCGGGTACCGGTTCTAGACTTTCTGCCGCGGCGCCCTCCGCTGAGGTTTTGCTCTCTTTATTCTCCCCGGCCTCTGGTCGGGGAGGGTAGTTTCTCGCCTGTTGTCACCACCTCTGTTGCACTAAGTCACTCAGAAACTGCCTCTTTCTTAATCGTTATCCGTTTGCTGCTGATTAATAAATTGCCCCCCTGTGACCGATCATTATACATTGACACGACCAGTGACCCTGATTGCAAACAGCGTGCGATGGTTTTGAGCCATGCGAGGATGGACTTTAAAGATACTGGGGGGATTTCTGGCGGTCATGTTTGTGATCGCTTATTTTGACTTCGGGTCCGTGCAGCGCATCACCTCTGATCCGGTCGGTCATGTCTTGCCGGGTGGAAGTGCTGAGCCAGGACTGAAGAGTGATGCTGTTGCCGAAACAGCCAAAAGTCACTTGGCCTTGGCTGAACGCTATCTCTCCCTGGATGACCTGATTGCGGATCAGCGGGCCGCGGGCTATCTCAAAATCGGAAGTTTTGGCGATCACTGGCCGGGCCAGGTAGAAGAGATCAGCGTCGACAATGACAGTATCTCTTTCCTCAGGCAGGACGGAACCCGGCATAAGTATAAGGGATTTGACGGGTACCGGTTGAAAATGGTGAGGTTGAGCGCCGCTGGCAAAGAGACGATCGTCATTTTCCGCTCGACGGGCAAGAGGTAGTTTGGGTGACTTCATAAAGCATGGCTAAAGAAAGACAGCGTCCGCATTCTGAAATTGCGGACGCTGTTTTGTTGCCGGTTCAATATGAAACCTGAATTCACTATCTCACTATCAATAAACGAAGGTCTCCAGACGGACCTTGGGCAGCAGGCTCGGCGCGCCGGTCAGATATTCATCGACGCAGCGGGCGACTTCGCGCCCTTCGCTGATGGCCCAGACCACCAGACTTTGGCCGCGGCGGCTGTCGCCTGCGGCAAACACGCCGTCCACCGAACTCATCCGTGTCTTTTGATCGGTTTTAATATTGGAGCGCGGGTCGGTGACGCAGCCGCACTGTTCGATCAGGGCCGGTCGCGGTCCCAGAAAGCCCATGGCCAACAAGACCAGGTCACACTTCCAGATCTTTTCACTGCCGGCGACCTTCTCTGGACGGCCGCTCGACCAGTCAACCTTGACCGTTTCCAGCCCGGTGACTTTCCGACCGCTGCCGATAAACCGGGTGGTCATGATTTCATAATGAACGTCGCCGCCCATGACCTGCATCTCTTCCATGGAGGAACTGATTCGCAGAATTCGTGACCATTGCGGCCAGGGGTTTGACTCCAGCCGGTCGAGAGGGGGCTGACCGAGAAGCTCGAAGTTGATGACGCTGGTGGCGCCCTGGCGGATCGAAGTGCCGATACAGTCGGAGCCGGTGTCGCCGCCGCCGATGACAATCACCCGTTTCCCCTTGGCGTTGATCGGCTGATGTTTCGGATGCAGGGCCGCCACATCGCTGTCGCCCCAATTGGCGCGGTTCTGCTGGGGCAGGAATTCCATGGCAAAATGAATCCCGTCCAGGTCGCGGCCGCTTACCGGCAGGTCGCGTGGCTCTTCAGCGCCGGTGGCTATGACCACGGCATCGTGAGCTTTTTTAATTTTTGCAAACGGGGTGTCGTGACCGACCTCGCAATTGAAGTGGAAATTGACCCCCTCTTCAATCAGCAGATCAATCCGCCGCTGGACTTTTTCCTTGCGCAGTTTGTAGTGGGGAATGCCGTACATCAACAAGCCCCCGGCGCGGTCCGCCTTTTCATAAACCGTGACCTGATGACCGGCCCGGTTAAGCTGTTGGGCACAGGCGAGTCCGGCCGGCCCGCCGCCGATGATGGCAACGGTTTTACCGCTGCGGCGCACAGGCGGTTGCGGTACGATCCAGCCTTCTTCAAAGGCCTTGTCGATAATCGAGACCTCGTGCAACTTGATATTCACCGGAGGTTCATTAATGCCCAGCACGCAGGAGGTTTCACAGGGGGCCGGGCAGACCCGGCCGGTGAATTCCGGAAAGTTATTGGTGGCATGCAGGGCTTTAAGGGCCTGTTGCCATTGACCCCGGTAGACCAGGTCATTCCATTCCGGAATCAGATTCCCCAACGGGCAGCCGCTCATGCAGAAGGGGACGCCACAATCCATGCAGCGGGCTGCCTGGGTTTTGACCTCTTCTTCAGACGGGTAGTTATAGTGTTCGTCGTGATGATGCAAACGGTCCTGGACCGGTTGAATGGTCTTGTCACGGCGACCGTATTTGATAAATCCGCGAGGATCAGCCATGGACGGCCTCCTTTATCGTATTCGCCTTGGCTGCTGTCTCGGCCAGTACCCGGCGGTATTCGTGAGGGAAGACACGCACGAAGCGGGTCAGTTGTTCATCCCAGGCTGCCAGGATTTCCGCAGCCCGTGGTGAGGCGGTCAGTTCATAGTGGGTTTTAATTGTCTCTTTCAGCCACGCGACATCTTCGTCATCGGCAGACATCTGTTCGATATCGACCATGGCCGGGTTGCAGCGCCGCCGGAAACGGTTGTCTTCGTCCAGGACATAGGCGAAGCCACCCGACATTCCTGCTGCGAAGTTGCGTCCGGTCATGCCCAGGCAGACCACCCGGCCGCCGGTCATGTACTCGCAGCCATGATCGCCGGTCCCTTCGACCACGGCAGTCACGCCCGAGTTACGGACACAGAAGCGTTCGCCGGCTTTGCCGGCAAAAAAGGCCTGGCCGCCGGTCGCCCCGTAAAGGACGGTGTTGCCGGCAATGGAGTTCTCATGCCAGACAAAGGGTGCTTTTTCGTCCGGGCGGATGACAATGCGGCCGCCAGCCATCCCTTTGCCGACATAGTCGTTGGCTTCTCCGACCAGGTGCAGGTTGATGCCGGGGGCCAGGAAGGCGCCGAAACTCTGCCCGGCAATACCGCGCAGGTTGACATTGATGGTGCCGTCCGGCAGGCCGTCGCGGCCGTGCAGTTTGGCGACCATCCCTGACAACATGGTGCCGAAGGTCCGGTTCGAGTTGCGGATGTTCAGGTCGATGGTGACCTGCTCCTTGCGTTCCAGGGCCGGTGCGGCAAGGTTGATCAGCTGGTGATCGAGCTGTTTGTCCAGGCCGTGATCCTGCCCCTGAATACGCCGGGTGGCGACCTCCGGAGCGACCTCGGGTTTGACCAGAATCCGTGAATAATCGAGGCCCTGGTTTTTCCAGTGTTTGATCGCCTGATCCATCTCCAGGTACTGGGTCTGGCCGATCAGCTCATCCAGCGAACGGACACCCAGTTCAGCCAGCAGTTCGCGGATTTCTTCGGCGAGGAAGTTGAAATAGTTGACCACATGCTCGGGTTTGCCGGCAAATTTGCCGCGCAGAGCGGCATCCTGGGTGGCAACCCCGACCGGGCAGGTGTTGAGATGACACTTGCGCATCATGATGCAACCGACGGTAACCAGGGCGACGGTGGCAAAGGCATATTCCTCGGCCCCGAGCAGGGCCGCGATGACTACGTCCCGGGCGGTCCGCAACTGGCCGTCGGTCTGCACGATAATCCGGCCGCGCAGGTCATTGAGGACCAGGGTCTGCTGGGTTTCGGCCAAGCCGATCTCCCAGGGCATGCCGGCGTGCTTGATGGAGGAGATCGGCGAAGCGCCGGTTCCGCCGTCATAGCCGGAGATGATGACCCGCTCCGCGTGCCCTTTACTGACCCCGGCGGCAACCGTACCGACACCGACTTCGCTGACCAGCTTGACCGTGATATCGGCCTCGGGGTTGCAGTTTTTCAGGTCGAAAATCAGCTGGGCCATATCTTCAATGGAGTAAATGTCATGGTGCGGCGGCGGTGAGATCAAGGTCACACCGGGCACGCTGTAGCGCAGCTCGCCAATATATTCACTGACTTTGTGACCCGGCAGCTGGCCGCCTTCACCCGGCTTTGCGCCCTGGGCGATTTTGATCTGCAGCTCGTCGGCGTTGACCAGGTAGTGGGGGGTGACCCCAAAGCGGCCGGACGCCACCTGCTTGATGGCGCTGCGGCGCAGATCGCCGTTGGCGTCCGGAGTATAACGGCGCGGATCTTCGCCCCCTTCACCGGTGTTCGATTTGCCGCCGATGCGGTTCATGGCGATGGCCAGGGTCTCATGGGCTTCGCTCGAGATCGACCCCAGGCTCATGGCCCCGGTGCAGAAACGTTTAACAATGGCGCTGGCCGGTTCGACTTCGTCCAATGGCACGGGCTGATTCAGCTTCTTGAATTTGAACAGGCCGCGCAGAGTGTAGAGCTGTTCGCTCTGATCATCGACCATCCGCGAGAAGAGCTTGAACTCTTCACGGTCTCCGGAGCGGACCGCGTGCTGCAGCAAGGCGATCACCTCGGGATTCATCAGGTGCAGTTCGCCGTCGCGGCGCCAGTGGTACTCTGAACCCCGCTCCAGGTCACGGTTGATGTCAATCTGGTCGGTAAAGGAGACCCGGTGGCGGAGCAAGCTCTCGGTGGCGATTTCGGTGATTCCGGCCCCGCCGATGCGGCTGGCGGTTCCGGGGAAGTATTTGCCGGTGAACTCTTCATTCAGGCCGACAATTTCAAAAATCTGCGCGCTGCAGTAACTCTGCAGGGTGCTGATCCCCATTTTGGAGAAGACTTTGAGCAGGCCTTTGCCCGCGGCCTTGATGAAGTTCTGGATATATTTATTGACCACGTCGGTATTTTCATCGGCCTGGTCATTGCCATCAAAACCGGGCAGTAAGCCCTGGTTGACCATGTCCTGCAGGGTTTCGAAGGCCAGGTATGGATTGATGGCCGCGGCGCCGAATCCGATCAGCAGGGCGAAGTGGTGGACTTCGCGGGCCTCGCCGGTTTCCACGATCAGCGAGCACTGGCTGCGTTTGCCGGCCCGGATCAGGTGGTGATGAATGCCGGCCAGGGCCAGCAGCGCCGGGATCGGGGCTTTCTCGGTACAGACTCCGCGGTCGGACAGCACCAGAATGGTGCGCCCCGCGTCAACGGCAACCTCGGCTTCGACAAAGAGTTCTTCCAGGCGTTTTTCCAGCCCGGCGGGACCCTGCTGGGCGTCGAACAGGGTACTCAGGGTGGTGCCGCGGAAGTTCTGCAGGTCGCTGTGGCGCAACTGCTCGAGCACATCGTTGGTGATGATCGGGTGGTCCAGCTCCAGCATCTGGCAGTGTTCCGGTCCCGGCATCAGGATGTTCCGCGCCGGCCCCAGGTACTGGGTGAGGCTCATGACCACCTCTTCGCGCAACGGATCGATGGGCGGGTTGGTGATTTGGGCAAACAACTGCTTAAAATACCAATAGAGCAGTTTGCTGTTTTTGGACAGCGGCGCAACCGGGGTGTCGGTCCCCATGGAGCCGACCGGTTCCTGCCCGTTGAGGGCCATCGGCGCCATGATCATGCGCATTTCTTCCAGGGTGTAGCCGAAGCTGCCCTGGGTCCGCCGCAGTTCGCTGAGTCCCGGGACCCGTTTGGTGGCCGGGGCCGGCAGATCGTCGAGGCGGATCAGGTATTCGCTGACCCAGGATGAATAGGGATGGGCTGCGGCCAGGTCATGTTTGATCTCCTGGTCTTCCTGGAACTCGCCGGTTTCAACATCGACCAGAATCATTTTTCCGGGAGCCAGACGCTCTTTGCGGAGAATTTTTTCCGGCGGGATATCCAGCACCCCGGCCTCCGAGGCGTAGATGATTTCATCGTCCGCGGTAACCCAGTAGCGGGCCGGACGCAGGCCGTTACGGTCGAGGATGGCCACCACCTGTTTGCCGTCGCAGGCCACGATGTTGGCCGGACCGTCCCAGGGCTCCATCATGGTCGCATGATATTCGAAGAAACCTTTGACATGCGGGTGGAGGTTGGCTTTGGAGGCCCAGGCTTCCGGGACCATCATGGCCAGAGAGTGGGCCAGACTGCGGCCGGTCACCACCAACAGCTCCAGAGCATTATCGAAACAGGCGGTGTCTGAACTCCCCTCGATGATCACCGGGTCCAGGTCGGCCACCCCTTCGGCCAGGTCCATGTGGGCGAACAGGGCGGTCCGCCCGCGCATCCGGTTGATATTGCCGCGCAGGGTGTTGATTTCACCGTTATGGGCGACATAGCGGAACGGCTGGGCCAGATCCCAGGTTGGGAAGGTATTGGTACTGTAGCGCTGATGGACAAAGGCGATGGCACTGACCAGGCGTTCGTCATCCAGTTCCGGGAAAAAGGTGTTCAATTGTTCGGACAGCAGCATTCCTTTATAAAGAATGGTGCGGCTGGACAGGGAACAGACGTAAAACATCTCGTCTCCGGCCAGCTTATCTTTGCGGATGGCATTTTCGGTGCGCTTGCGGGCCAGGTACAGCATCAGTTCGAGCTGGGCCGTTTCAACGCTGCCGCGGCCGACGAAGACCTGCATGACATGGGGTTCCGCCGAACGGGCATTGCGGCCGATGGTGCTGCCGTCGGTGGTGATTTCACGCCAGCCGAGTACGGCACAGCCGACCCGCTGAAGTTCGCGGTTGAAGACTTCGATGCAGGTTTCACGATCGGTTTGCTTGCGGGGCAAAAAGACGATTCCCGCGCCGTATTCACCTTCTGCCGGCAGTTCGAAGTCACAGACTTCGCGATAAAAAGCGTCAGGCATCTGAATCATCAGCCCTGCGCCGTCACCATCCAGCGGGTCGGCGCCCACGGCCCCACGATGGGTCAGATTGCAGAGGATTTCAATACCACGTTTAACAATACTATGACTTTTCCGGCCTTTGATGTTGGCGACAAAGCCGACACCACAGTTGTCGTGTTCGTTGGCTGGATCGTAAAGGCCCTGAGCGGGCGGCATGCCTGTAGTCTTCATCTGTTCTTATCCTGCGTTTATGGGTTTCCCGAGTCAGCTCCTGAAAAAAGGAACAAAAAGTCAACAAGCCAAGAGACGGTTCCCGGAACGGTAAAGGCTTATTATTTAGTTTGTTGGGGGGGTGATGCTCGGATGAACTTTAGTCTGCCTGAAGTTTGCTTCCTGACAGGATCTCGCAGCAGTTTAGTTTTTTTGCAGCAAAAAGTAAAGATCTGCTGATAATGTCGTCCAAAATTCATGACTTCAAGGTTCTGATGGGTTGCTGCCAGCATCCCGGGAGGAAAACCGCATCGAGAGGTTCGCGGGATTTGACAATGTCTGCGGCTGTGGCGAAAAAGAACCTAAAATCAGTTCAGTAGAAGATGGCTTTGGCGCGGGAGGAAGCTTGAGCAGCGGGTTGAGACGGTAGCAAAAAGATAAAGTTTTGCGCTGATGCCTTGATGTCTTTTTACCGGTTTGGACTAAAGAATTTTCGGAGATTCCCAGCGGTCAGGTTAAAAATGGCAACCTTCTCGCTAAGATGTGCTAGAATTTCGCGCCGGAATTTTCAATACTTTTTTTATGGAGTTTGTCGAATGAATCGCGATTTAGCAATGGCCTTCTCCCGAGTCACCGAAGGGGCGGCGTTGGCAGGTTACAAATGGCTGGGCCGGGGCGATAAAAATGCCGCGGACGGAGCGGCGGTTGAAGTGATGCGCTGCCTGCTCAATAAAACAGAGATCAGGGGTGAGATTGTCATCGGCGAAGGGGAGATTGATGACGCACCCATGCTCTATATCGGCGAGCAGGTCGGTCGCGGCGGCGATGAGGTCGATATCGCCGTCGATCCCATCGAAGGGACCCGTATGACCGCCATGGGGCAGTCCAACGCCCTGTCCGTGCTGGCTGCCGGGGAAAAGGGGAGTTTCCTGCGGGCACCGGACATGTACATGGAAAAACTGGTGGTGGGCCCTGGTGCCAAAGGGTGTATCGATCTGGATAAGCCGCTGATGGAAAATCTGCGCAATATCGCCATTGCTCTCAATAAACCGCTTCAGGAACTGGTGGTCATCACCCTGGCCAAACCGCGCCACGACCAGGTCATTGCAGAGATGCAGCAGCACGGCGTGCGGGTCTTTGCCGTCCCGGACGGCGATGTCGCCGCATCCATCCTCTCCTGCATGCCCGACAGCGATGTCGATGCCATGTATTGTATCGGTGGCGCGCCGGAAGGTGTGGTCTCGGCCGCAGTGATCCGGGCCTTGAACGGCGATATGCAAGGGCGCCTGCTGCCCCGTCATCAGGTCAAAGGCGACACCGAAGAGAACCGCCGCCATGGTGCCAAAGAACTGGAGCGCTGTGCCGAAATGGGCGTTGAAGCCGGAAAGCTGCTCAAACTGGAAGATATGGCGCGTAGTGAAAACGTGGTGTTCGCCGCGACCGGCATCACCAAAGGGGATCTCCTTGAGGGGATCAGTCGGAAAGGTGACATCGCTACCACCGAAACCCTGGTGATCCGCGGCCGCTCCCGTACCATCCGGCGCATTAAATCGATCCATTACCTGGATCGCAAAGATCCGGAAGTGCGCGATATTATCATGTGATTTGTAGCCAGCCAGGCAGTCCGCAACAAGGGCGGTCTGAACCCTGTTACCGGAAAAGGCCGCGTTATGCGGCCTTTTCTGTTTGCGGCCGCTGACAATTGGGCGCCTTGTTCTGTCCGTCGTTCTCCCCTGGACGCTGGAAAAAAAACCTTCGATAGACAATAATGGACCAACGGGCGTTGACAAAGTCCATCCCTGGGCTCGACAGACTGTTTTTAAATAGCCTGCTTGGCGATCCACCGTAAAGGAGTTTGAAATGAAAAGATTGAAGTTGGGCTGGCCGCTGTTGTTGGGGCTGGTCATGATATCCCTGACCGGCTGCAAGGACGGCCCGCTGGACTTGTCAATTCGCTACGACTCATTGGACAATTTGAAACCCCGGGCTCCAGTGTATTACCAGTCCACCCGGGTTGGCCAAGTGGAGAAAATTTCTTCCACCCGGAACGGCGATTACCTGGTCGAGATTGCCATCGACCCGGATCAGCGCAGCGTGGCCACGGATCATTCCCGATTTTATCTGACCTATGATCCGACCGATGCCGAGCAGACCGCCCTGGTGATTGAACAGGATCCCCCTGGCGGAACGGTCCTGGCCGCTGGCAGTATCGTGGCGGGCGAAAAACGCCTGGGGCTGATCAACCGCCTGGCCAGCAGCCTGCAGCAGGCCGAAAGCGAAGCCGCGAAACAACTCAACCAGGCCCTGGCCAGCCTGCAGGGATCGTTGTCGGCAGGGTCGCAGCGTCTGAACGCGCAGCTGGAAAGCTCCCTCACCGAGATCGAGAATTATTTCCGCGATCTTGATCAATCCCTGAATTCTCCCCGCAACAAAGAAGAGCTCCGGCAGCTGCAACAGTCCTTGGATGCTTTTGTCGCAGAATTCAACCGTGCCGGGCAGGAACTGCAAAATAAGCTTCGCGAAGAGGTCCTGCCGCAGTTGCGGCAGCAGCTGGAGGCGCTGAAGAAGCGTCTGGAGCGGGAGCACAAGACCGAGGAGGCCCAGCAGGTGGATGGTGAGCTGGAGCGGATATTGAGTGTTTAACGGTCGAATCGGGTGCCCGGAGCAATGAACAGCTCGGATTCCGGTCAGACCGTCCCCCGCGCTACCTGTTTGGCCCCACCATCATCGCAACGGAGCTTTTTCAAGCCTGAAAGGTTTACTCATGAAAGATGCAAAAACCGCAACCCGGCAGTTGGCCAGAGAATACGCCGCGCAGGGTGATCCGGACGGCTGGTTCGAGGAATTTTACGCCCGGGCCGACGGCGATATTCAAAAAGTTTACTGGGCCGACCTGGAACCGAACCCTTTGCTGGTTGATTGGCTGGAAGAAAACCCGGCTCCGCCCGGTCGTCGCGCCATTACCATCGGTTGCGGTCTGGGCGACGATGCCGAGTTGCTGGCCCAGTACGGTTATCAGGTGGTGGCCTTTGATATCTCTGCCTCCGCCATTGCCATGTGCCGGCAGCGCTACCCCGCCAGTCGCGTGGACTACCTGGTGGCCGATCTGTTTGACTATCCTGAGCAATGGCGGCGCAGCTTTGATCTGGTCTATGAATGCAACACGGTCCAGATCCTCAGTGGTGAGAACCGGGCCAAATCCATTGTCGCCATTGCTGAACTGGCCGCTCCGCTGGGAGAAGTGCTGGTCTCCTGCCGCAGTCGCGATGGGGACGTGAATCCGCAGGCCTTTCCCATTGAACTGGACCGGGATGAAATTGACGGCTTTCAGCGGGCCGGCTTGCTCGAGACCCACTTTCTTGCCTATGATGATCATCAGGACCCGCCGGTGCCGCACTTCTTCGCGGTCTATCAGCGTCCGCCAGCTGCTTAAGGGCAGTGCGTTTCCGGGGTTTTGAGGAACTCACGCAGCAGGCTGTTGACTTGCTCGGGATGGGTCATCAGGGTGGCGTGACCGCCGTTGTGAATAATCTTCAGGGTGCTGTCAGGAAGCAGCCGGGCCATCAGCTCGGTATGCTCCAGGGTGACGATGTCGTGATCACCGACAATCACCAGGACCGGTGCGGTAATCCGCCGCAGGTCGGCGGCGCTGAACTTCGGCCCGTTGCGCCAGAGCTTTTTCAACCGTTTCTCCAGTTCGCTGAGCTTTGCCCCGGCTCCGGTCCACCAGCGATACAGCCAGTACTTCAGCCCGGTGGACAATTCGAAGTTGTCCTGCTGGGCCAGGGGTGTTAATCCCGCAGGGTCGTAATTACCGCTGATGGAAACAATCCTGGCGACTCGTTGTGGCCAGAGTTCGGCCATGAGTAAGGCGGTATTGGCTCCATCGCTCCAGCCGACAATATCGGTCCGACCGATCTGTAGCTGATCGAGCACGGCCAGCGCGTCGTTGGCCAATAGCCGATAACTCAATTCACCCTGCCCCAGGGCGGAAAGCCCATGCCCCCTGGAATCGACCAGAATCAGTCGATAGCCGCAATCCGCCAGCGCGGGCAGCTGAGAGAACCAGCTCAGCTTGTTGCTGAGGCCACCATGCAACAGCAGGACCGGCTGCCCCTGGCCGTAAACCTGATAATGGATTGCGCTGTTGTCCGAGATGACGACACCGCTGCGGACCGGGATATCGGTGGTAAACTGCCACCACAGGTAGCGCAGGAAATGGCTCGACAGCGGGATCAGGTAGAAGAATGTCGCCACGAGCAGCAACAGGATAAGACTGGTCAGGAACATAACAGCTTTCATCGCATTTTTTCAAAAGCAAACAAAGCGATCAACATAACCGCTTTGGGTCTGTCTCCTGTTGCTAAGTTTACCGCAGCAGCGGGCCAGCGGCGGCATTTTGTGCGGTTTATTTTTTGTCGCCCTGGTTGCCGTCGGACCGATTGCCGGGCCTCATTGAAGTGCAGGGGAAAGAGCGGTTTTCTTTTTACAGGGCATTTGTTAGCCTTGAAGCAATGTTGTAGTAAACTCGGGACTGTCCCCAGGGTCATCGGGAGCTGTCCCAAGAGTTTGCGAGCCATGAAACTGTCGCGGTTAACACCGCAAAGACCTGGGACAGCCCCCGTGCGGGGACAATCCCGGTTTTGCTGCTAGCGACTCTTAAACGAGCGCCATTCGGGGGCTGTCCCAAGAGTTTGCGAGCCATGAAACTGTCGCGGTTAGCACCGCAAAGACCTGGGACAGCCCCCGTGCGGGGACAGTCCCGGTTTTGCTGCCATCGACTCTTAAACGAGCGCCATTCACGGCCGTCCCTTACTTTTGCAGCGGAGCGTACCCATGACCTCTATTCAACGTCTTCCTTTCGCCCAGATCCAGCAGGAACTCAGCCGTATCCTGCTTGAGCTAGGTTTGGCAACCGATAAAGCGCAGCGCTGTGCGGAGATTTTCACCCAGAACAGCTGTGACGGCGTGGCGTCCCACGGGCTGAACCGTTTTCCGGCTTTTGTCGAAGCGATCAAAAGCGGCCTGGTCGATATCAAGGCCGAGTCCGAACGGGTGTCATTCTTCGGGGCCATGGAACAGTGGGACGGGCAGCGGGGAATCGGGCTGCTCAATGCCGAACGGGCCATGCAGCGGGCGCTTCATTTGGCGCGTGAGCATGGCATCGGTTGCGTTGGCTTGCGCAACACCAACCACTGGATGCGCGGTGGTACTTACGGACTGCTTGCGGCCGAGGCCGGCTGCATCGGGATCTGCTGGACCAATACCATGGCGCTGCTCCCACCTTGGGGCGCGGCTGAGAAAAAGATCGGCAATAACCCGCTGGTCATAGCCATTCCTAACGGGGAGAGCCCGATCCTGCTGGACATGGCGATGAGTCAATTTTCCAACGGCAAGCTCGAAGTTCTGCGGCGGCGTGGCGAACAGCTCCCCCTGGTTGGCGGTTATGATCAGAATGGGGACTTGACCACCGACCCGGATGCCATCCTGCAATCACGTCGGGCCCTGCCCATCGGCTTCTGGAAAGGGTCGGGGCTGGCCTTTGCCCTTGATCTGCTTGCCGCCCTGATCAGCGCTGGTGATACGACCACCGAGATCAGCCGCCGCGGCCCGGAAACCGGAGTCTCCCAGGTCTTCATCGCCATCGACAGCATCTCACGGGCAGGGAGTGCTGCTGACGCGCAGCTACAGACCGCCATCGCTGAATTCCTTGCTACTCCGTCGCTGGACGGAGGTGCTGCCATTCGCTATCCCGGCCAGGGGATGCTGGCAACCCGGCAGGAGAACCTGCGGGCGGGCATCCCGGTGGAAACAGACCTTTGGGAAGCAATTCTCCGGCTGTAATACTTATTGCTGATCTGCTTAATAAATAATCAATGTGGTGAAAAAAACAGCAGGTCGCGGCCTGGAGTTTCGGCTTCAGGCCTTTTTTATGGCTTTTGCAGCTTTGGCATGGCTGCTGCAGGGTCTGTTAGCTATACAAAGAGCAGCTAGGGTTCCGATCCGTACAACAGGGTGTCTGGTCCGAGAGCTGCGTTCCTGGCGGTGAACAGCGCCAGGGTACACGGCGGGATAAAAGCCCGGGAGATTCGTGAGGGTTGGCGACGATTGCCAAAACCTTGGTTTCTCCGTCAGCCCTCTCAACTTATTTCAGGAGGTCTGACACCATGAGAAAGCGTATCTTTGTAACACTTCTGCTGGCAGTTTTTGTGACTGCCTCCCTGTCCACATCCGCATTTGCCGAAAAACGCAAGCATTTCAAACTGGCCTGGTCCATTTATGTCGGCTGGATGCCCTGGGGCGAAGCTGCCGCCCAGGGGATTGTCAAAAAGTGGGCCGACAAATACGGCATCGAGATCGAAGTCGTTCAATTCAACGATTATATCGAATCCATCAATCAATACACCGCCGGCGCTTTTGACGGGGTGACCGCGACCAACATGGACACCCTGGCCATCCCCTGCGTCGGCGGGATCGATACCACCGCCCTGCTGGTCGGCGACTTCTCCAACGGCAACGACGCGGTGATCCTCAAGGGCACCGACAAACTGGCTGACATCAAGGGGCAGTCGGTTAATCTGGTGGAACTGTCCGTGTCCCACTATCTGCTGGCCCGGGCGCTTGACTCGATCAAGCTGAGCGAGCGCGATATCAATGTGATCAATACCTCGGATGCGGACATGATCGCCGCCTACTCGACGCCGGATGTCACCGCCGTGGTCACCTGGAATCCGCTGGTCGCCGAGATCATGTCCATGCCCGATGCCCACAAGGTCTTTGATTCCAGCAATATCCCTGGTGAAATTATCGACCTGACCGTGGTCAACACCGATGTTCTCAAGGACAATCCCGAGTTCGGCAAAGCCCTGACCGGCGCCTGGTACGAGATGATGGCGTTGATGAAGCGGGATGATGCGGCCGGTAAAGAGGCTCGGGCCGCCATGGGCAAGGCCTCCGGCACCGATCTGGCCGGTTACGATATGCAGCTGAACAGCACCAAGATGTTTTTCCGTCCCGAGGAAGCCGTCTACTTCGGCCAGAGTCAGCAACTGCACCGGACCATGGATACGGTCCGCAACTTCCTCTTTGAACACGGCCTGCTCGGCGACGCCGCCCCCAGCCCGGATGTGGTCGGTATTGCTTTCCCGGACGGCAAGATTCTCGGTGACAAAGGGAATGTGAAGTTCCGCTTTGATACCTCGTTCATGGAACTGGCTGCCAAATACAAGCTTTAGCAGGATGTTGGAAAGGCCTGCTCCGAGGCTTTTTCAGGCAGGGCAGGGGGAAGCGTTTTTCCCCCACCCTGCAAAATGTAAGACCCTTTTGGAATGAATTGACACCTCTGTTGCGCAAGGAAAGCTGCTGATCATGAAAGTTCGCATGATTAATCGAAAACCCGACCGGCATCTGAGTATTTTTCTGACTCTGCTGCCGTTTGCCCTGGTGCTGCTGGCTTATGTCGTCGGTTCCGAAATCCGCCTGGCCGCGAACCCCAACGACAAGCTGCTGCCCGGCCTGCATTCCTTTGCCGATGCCATTGCCCGGGTCGCCTTCGAGCCGGATAAGCGCAGCGGGGACTACCTGCTCTGGACCGACACCCTGGCCAGTCTGGCGCGGCTTGGTTGCGGCATGCTGGTCGCCACCTTGCTCGGGATGACCGTGGGCGTGCATATCGGCCTGCTGCCCCTGTTCAGGGCCGGGCTGCTGCCTTTTGTCACGGTGGTCTCCATGCTGCCGCCGCTGGCGGTGCTGCCGATCCTGTTCATTGTCTTCGGTCTGGGTGAGGTGGCCAAGGTGGCGTTGATCGTCATCGGCATCACCCCGGTGATCATTCGCGATATCGCTCTGCGGGTGGAGGAAATCCCCCGCGAACAGCTGATCAAGGCCCAGACCCTGGGGGCCAGTTCCTGGCAGCTGGCCGTGCGGGTGATCCTGCCCCAGGTCTGGCCGCGGCTCATCGATGCGGTACGCCTGACTCTCGGTTCGGCCTGGCTGTTCCTGATTGCGGCTGAGGCCATTGCTGCCCAGAGCGGTCTCGGCTACCGGATCTTCCTGCTCCGCCGTTATCTGGCCATGGACACGATCCTGCCCTATGTGGCCTGGATCACCTTCCTGGCCTTTTCTCTCGATTTTTTACTGCGCCGGACGCAAAGCCTGCTGTTCCCCTGGTTTGCCGCAGAAAGGGGGCGTTGATGTCTCACGTCAAGGTGGACAAAGTCTGGAAGCGCTTCGGCACCCAGCCGGTGCTGGAAAATATCAATCTGGATGTGGAATCCGGTTCCTACGTGTCCATCGTTGGACCGTCCGGCTGTGGAAAATCGACCTTTCTGCGCCTGCTGCTCAGCCAGGAGCAACCCAGCGAAGGGAGCATTCTTCTTGACGGCGCGGCAATTTCCCCGGAGCCGTCCCAGGAGCGGGGAGTGGTGTTCCAGCGCTATTCGGTGTTTCCGCACCTGAACGTGCAGGAGAATGTCGCTCTGGGGCTGGAATTTGCCCAGGCACCCCTGCTTGGCAAGCTGTTCGGCCGCAAGAAGCGGACGGTCCTGGAGGAATGCCGTCATTACCTCGATTCCGTGGGGCTGGATGCGGCGCGCGACAAGTATCCGTCCGAACTGTCCGGCGGCATGCAGCAGCGGCTGGCCATTGCCCAGGCGCTGATCAAAAAGCCCAAGGTGCTGCTGTTGGATGAGCCCTTCGGGGCTCTTGATCCGGGCATCCGGGCCGATATCCATCAGCTGATGCTGCGGCTCTGGCGGGAAACCGGGATGACCGTCTTCATGGTCACCCACGATCTGCGCGAAGCCTTCCATCTGGGTAACCGGATTATCGTCTTCGACCGGCACCGGACCCGCGAGGAAGAACTGCCCTACTATGGGGCGACCATTACCATGGATCTCAAGCTTAACGACAACGACCCGCTCAAAGCGCGGGCCATGGAACATTATCAAAATCAGAACAAGGACAGCTTCGCCCTGCCGGAACTGCAGGCGGGCTGAATCACGTTGGTTCCGGCCGGGACGACCCGGTCATGGCCGCGGCCGATAAAGGAACAAACCCGGGACGACCCGGATGCGCACAAACCCTGTGCGACAAGGAGAGACCTGATGAACGATTCTCAATCCATTCTCTACCAGGACTGCATCCCCGGCGGTGCCCACTGGTCCATGCTGATGCGGCGCGGCACCCAGCTGCGCCTGACCGATGTCGAAGGCGGCGCCAACCTGGCGATGCTCTTCTACAATCCCCTCAATTTGCTGGAACGCTATAACGCGCCCGATACCCTGAAATGCCAGCACACCTTCAAATTGACCGCAGGGCATTGCCTGTATTCGGATATGGGGCGGATCTTCTGCTCGATTATTGAGGACAGCCTGGGCTGGCACGACACGGTCAGCGGCGATACCGATGACGCCATGATCGAAAAGAAATGGGGACGGCGCTCCTACCAGGAGTGCGGCAACGACTGGACCCTGAGCGGCCGCCACAGCTTTTTGGTTGAAGCGGGCAAATACGGTCTGGGCAAGCGCGACCTGATGGGCAATGTCAACTGGTTCAGCAAGGTGACTGTCGACGGCGACGGGGGCATGACCTTTGTCCCGGATCACAGCAAAGCCGGCGCTTCGGTGGTGTTGCGCTTTGAGATGGACACCCTGGTGCTGCTGCATACCTGTCCCCATCCCTTAAACCCTGCCTCCAGCTACCCGGTCAAGCCGGTCAATTACCAGATCAGCAAGGCTGCTCCGGTGACCGAGGACGACCTGTGCCGAAATTCCCGCCCGGAAAACGGGCGCGGTTTCGAAAACAATCGTCTTTACCATCTTGGCCTGTAAGAGGAGGAACTCATGATCAAGGAAAGTATTTACCATGTCGACAACGCTGCCTGGCGCAAAGTGGTCCCGGCCGGCGATTACCTGATGGAAACGGTGAAAAAAGGGCAAGTGGTGCGGATTCTCGATATGGAGGGGAACCAGGCCGCCGACACCATTTTTTATAATGCGGCCGATCCCAGCGAACGCTACAGCGCCTTCAATACCATCCGCGAGCAGGGGAACATCTACCTCAGCGCCGGGACCCGGCTGCTCTCCAACGACGGCAACCTGATGCTCGACATTATTGCCGATACCTGCGGCCGTCATGACACCCTGGGTGGTGCCTGCGCCACCGAATCGAACACGGTCCGCTACGCCCTGGAAAAGAAATGCATGCACGCCTGCCGCGACAGCTGGTTGCTGGCGTTGGCCGAGAATCCGCAGTATGGCATGGACAAGCGGGATATCCCGGAGAATATCAATTTCTTCATGAACGTCCCGGTGACTCCCGAGGGTGGCCTGACTTTCGAGGACGGGATCAGCGATGCAGGCAAGTACGTCGAACTGCAAGCCCACATGGACATTATTATCCTGGTCTCCAACTGTCCGCAGTTGAACAACCCCTGTAACGCCTACAACCCGACTCCGGTGGAAATCCTCGTCTGGGACGGCGCTGTTGCAGCCTGACCGCGGGGGGAGATCATGTTCAAAAAAGTCCTGGTCGCCAACCGCGGCGAGATCGCCTGCCGGATTATCCGCACCCTGCGGCGGCTGGGGATCGCTGCGGTGGCCGTCTACTCCGAGGCCGACCGTCACGCGCCCCATGTCCGTCTGGCTGACGAAGCTTACTGCGTCGGCCCGGCTCCGGCCGCGGAAAGTTATCTCAACGCCGCTAAAATCGTCGCCCTGTGCCGCGAACATCAGGTCGATGCGGTCCATCCCGGGTACGGGTTTTTGAGTGAGAATACTGACTTCGCCAGCCAACTGGACGCGGTCGGGGTCCGCTTCATCGGCCCCACGGCCGAGCAGATCAGCCAGTTTGGTTTGAAGCACACCGCTCGGGAGCTGGCGCGCAGCAGTAACGTGCCGCTGCTCCCCGGCACTGAGCTTATCGAAGATCTTCCCGCTGCGCTGGCCGCGGCGGCCCAGATCGGCTACCCGGTGATGCTGAAAAGTACCGCCGGCGGGGGTGGGATCGGCCTGCAACTCTGTTATTCAGCTGCCGAACTGGAAAGCAAGTTTGCCAGCGTGCGCCGGCTCAGTCAGAACAACTTCAGCAACAGCGGGGTCTTTCTGGAAAAATACGTCGCCAAAGCCCGACATATCGAAGTGCAGATCTTCGGTGACGGCAAAGGGGAAGTGATCGCTCTGGGCGAGCGCGACTGTTCCCTGCAGCGGCGTAATCAGAAGGTCATTGAGGAAACTCCCGCGCCGGGCCTGTCCGACCTGCAACGGGCCGAGCTGGCCGCCTATGCCGTGCAGCTGGGGCGGGCGGTGAATTATGCCTCGGCCGGAACCGTCGAGTTCATCTACGACACCGGCAGTGACGCGGTTTACTTCCTTGAGGTCAACACCCGGTTGCAGGTCGAGCATGGTGTGACCGAAGAGGTCTTTGGCGTCGACCTGGTGGAATGGATGATCCGCCAGGCCGCCGATGAGCTGCCGCCGTTAAGTTCCCTGGTGCGGCAGCCGCAGGGGGCGGCCATCGAAGTGCGGGTTTATGCCGAAGATCCGGGCAAGGACTTTCAGCCCAGTTCCGGCACTCTGACCAAGGTGGTCTTTCCCGAAGATTGCCGGGTGGACGGCTGGGTCGAAACAGGCAGCGAGATCTCCCCCTTTTACGATCCCCTGCTCAGCAAACTGATCGTCAGCGGGGCGACCCGCGCCGAGGCCGTCGCCAAGCTCCAGCAGGTGCTGCAACACAGCGCCATCTACGGCATCGAGACCAACCTCGCTTACCTGACCCAGATCAGCACGACCTCGCTGTTCTGTGAAGGGCGGGTCCATACCAAGGCCCTGGACGCGCTCCCCTACCAGGCCAACACCATCAATGTGGTGCTGCCCGGCGCGCAGAGCAGTCTGCAGGACTATCCGGGCCGCCTCGGCTACTGGAATGTCGGGGTGCCGCCGAGCGGACCCATGGATCACTATTCTTTCCGCCTGCTCAATCGCATCGTCGGTAACGATGAAGGGGCCTGCGGGCTGGAGATGACCCTGACCGGGCCGGTGCTCAGCTTCAATTGTGAGACCGTCATCGCCCTGGGTGGTGCGCCCATGCGTGCGCTGCTCGACAGTGAACCTCTCCCCATGTGGCAGCCAGTCAGCGTGCGGCCGGGGCAGACTCTGGAACTGGCCGAGATCGACGGTCCCGGCCAGCGCAGCTACCTGGCCGTGCGCAACGGGTTTGACGCCCCCGATTATCTGGGCAGCAAGGCCACCTTCAGCCTCGGCCGGTTCGGCGGCCATGCCACGGCCGTGCTCAAGGCCGGGGATGTCCTGCGGGTGGCAGGGGAGGGAGCGGTGGCACCGGTGGTGAATACGGTCGCCGCCGGACTGTTGCCCGAGCTGACCAACGACTGGACCCTCAAGGTCCTTTACGGTCCCCATGGGGCTCCCGATTTCTTCACCACTGAGGATATCGAGACCTTCTTCGCCACCGCCTACGAGGTCCATTTCAACAGCGCCCGCACCGGGGTTCGGCTGATCGGGCCGAAACCGCACTGGGCGCGCGAGGATGGCGGCGAGGCCGGTTTGCACCCGTCCAATATTCATGATAACGCCTATGCCATCGGTACCGTCGACTTTACCGGCGATATGCCGATTATCCTCGGTCCGGATGGCCCGAGCCTGGGCGGCTTTGTCTGCCCGGCCACCATCATTCAGGCCGATCTGTGGAAGATCGGCCAGCTCAAACCTGGGGACAAAGTGCGTTTTGTGCAGGTCGATGAAACTGTGGCCACGGCCCAGCGCCAGGCCCAGGACACCGCCCTAGCCGGGCTCAAGCCGACGGCTCCCCAGCTTATTATCCCGAACAAGGCTGCGGGCGATCCGGCCAGTCCGATCCTGCGTCATGGTCAGGTCGGCGACATGGCCACCTGCTACCGGCGCTGCGGCGACGACTATCTGCTCATCGAATTCGGTCCCGCCCAGCTCGATCTCAACCTGCGCTTTCGGGTCCACACCCTTCAGCAGTGGGTTACCGAGCAGAAGATCGCCGGGATTATCGATCTGACTCCGGGCATCCGTTCCCTGCAGATTCACTACGATAGCCGTCTGCTCCCCTGCAGCAAGTTGATCGATATGCTGGCGGCTGCTGAACAGGAACTGCCGGCCATCGATGAAATCGTGGTGCCGAGCCGTACTGTCTATCTGCCCCTGTCGTGGGATGACGAGCAGACCCGCCTGGCGATCCGCAAATATCAGGAACTGGTCTATCCCGAAGCCCCCTGGTGTCCGTCCAACATCGAGTTCATTCGCCGTATCAACGGCCTTGCGGATGAGCAGGCGGTCAAGGATGTGCTGTTCAACGCCGATTACATGGTTCTCGGCCTGGGGGATGTTTACCTTGGCGCACCGGTGGCGACGCCTGTCGATCCGCGCCAGCGCCTGGTCACCACCAAATACAACCCGGCGCGAACCTGGACCCCGGAGAACGCGGTCGGCATCGGTGGGGCTTATCTTTGCGTTTACGGCATGGAAGGGCCGGGCGGCTACCAGTTTGTCGGCCGCACCATCCAGATGTGGAATCGCTTCCGTGCAACTGAGGTCTTCCCTCAGGGCAAGCCCTGGCTGCTGGAATTCTTTGACCGGATTCGGTTCTTCCCGGTCTCGGCCGAAGAGCTGCTTGACGCCCGTGACAAGTTTCCTCATGGCGAATACCAGGTGCGGATTGAAGAGGATCAGTTCAGCCTCAAGGATTACAACCGCTTCCTGGCGGATAATCATGAGTCCATCGCGGCCTTCAAGCAACATCAGCAAAGCTCCTTTGAAGCGGAGCGGCTGCGCTGGAAGGACCTGGGCCTGAGCGAGATTGTCGCCGAGCCCGATACCCCGCTCAGCGATGTCGAACCGGTCAAGGTGCCCGAGGGCTGTTTTATCGCCCCGGCCGCGGTGCCCGGCAATGTCTGGCAGGTCAAGGTGCAGCCCGGTGAACGGGTCGCGGCCGGGACCACACTGCTGGTGGTGGAATCGATGAAGATGGAACTGGATATCAAAACCCACAAGAGCGGCATTGTCCGCGAGCTGCTCTGTCAGCCGGGGCAGGCGCTCCAGGCCGGGCAGGCCGTGGCCGTCCTGGAGGAGGTCGCATCATGAAGATTGCCAGTCTGGAAATTCCCCGCTTGCGCGAGGCCTATAGCAACGGTCTGAGCCCAGTGGAAATGGTGGAAGAGGTATTGCAACGCTGCGCTGCCTACCCGGATCGGGCGGTCTGGATCAGCCGCGCCAGTCGTGAGCAATTGCTGGCACGGGCGCAGTGGCTGATCGAACAGCCCGGCGGGGTGGAAAACCTGCCGCTGTACGGCATCCCCTTTGCGGTCAAGGACAATATTGACTGCCTGGGTTTTGCCACCACCGCGGCCTGTCCCGCTTATGCTTATCAGCCTGACAGCGATGCTTTTGTAGTCGCCAAACTGCTGGCGGCCGGGGCGATCCTGATCGGCAAGACCAACCTCGATCAGTTCGCCACCGGTCTGGTCGGCACCCGTTCTCCCCATGGTGCTCCGCGCTGCGTGTTCGATGCCGATTACGTCTCCGGCGGGTCCAGCTCCGGCTCGGCCGTGGCGGTCGGTGCGGGGTTGGTCAGCTTTGCCCTGGGAACCGACACCGCCGGGTCTGGTCGGGTGCCTGCGGCCTTCAACAATCTGGTCGGGGTCAAACCCACCAAGGGACTGGTCAGCACCAGCGGCGTGGTCCCGGCCTGTCGCTCCCTCGACTGCGTCACCGTGTTCGCCGCCAGCTGCGGTGAAGCCGACCTGGTGCGCGGGATTATGCAGGGGGAGGATGACAGCGATCCTTATTCAAGAGCCATGCATGAGCGCTCGCTGCCCCTCGAACGATTCCGCTTCGGCTACCTGCCGCAGGATCAGCGCGAATTCTTCGGTGATGACGAGGCCGCTGCGCTTTACGCCGCCAGCATCAGTGCTTTACAGGCTCTTGGCGGGGAAGGGGTCGAGATCGATTATCGTCCTTTCCAGCAGAGTGCCGAACTGCTCTATTCCGGTCCCTGGGTCGCGGAACGGGCCGCCGCCATCGGTGACTTTCTGGCCGAACATGGCGCGGACATGGACCCGACCGTGCGCACCATTGTCGAAGGGGCAACCCGGATCAGCGGGGTGGAAGCGTTCAAGGGAGAGTATCGCCTGCGCGAGCTCGCCAAAATCTGCAACCGGCAATGGCAGCAGATGGATGTCATGCTGCTGCCGACCGCGCCGACCATTTACCGGGTTGAGGATGTGGCCGCAAATCCCATCGAACTCAACAGCCGCCTGGGCACCTATACCAACTTCGTCAACCTGCTCGACTGCAGCGCCGTGGCCGTCCCGGCCGGGTTCCGCGCCAGCAACGGCCTGCCCTTCGGCGTGACTCTGATTGCTCCGGCCTTTTGCGACAGCGACCTGGCCCGGTTGGCCGACCGCCTGCATCGTGCCGAGAGCGCATCGCTCCAGGTCGGGGGCACTGAATATCCACTGGCTGATGAATCAAAGATGAAGGAGAACCTTGCGGATGAGCTGATACAACTGGCCGTCGTCGGTGCCCACCTGAGCGGCCAGCCCCTCAACCATCAGCTGACCAGACGTGGGGCCAGGTTGCAGGCCACCACGAGAACGGCAGGCGACTACCGCCTTTACGCCCTGGCCGGAACCAAACCGGCCAAACCGGGCCTGATCCGTGACCCGGACTTTAGCGGGGCAGGGCTGGAGGTCGAGGTCTGGGCCCTGACCGCCGAGGCTTTCGGCGAGTTCACCGCAGAAGTTCCCGCCCCCTTGGGGATCGGCAGCCTGATCCTGGCGGATGGCTCAACGGTGAAAGGTTTTATCTGTGAACCCTGGGCCATCGCCGCCGCCGAGGAGATCACCCACTTGGGCGGCTGGCGCAATTACCTGACAGCGCAACAGGGCTGACGGCGCCGAAAGGGATCATCATGGGCTGGATCAACATCATCATCGCCGGTATCTTCGAGGTCTTTTTCGCCACCTGCCTGAAAGCGTCGGACAACTTCACCCGCATCCTCCCCGATACCGGCGTCATTCTCGGTGCGGGCTTAAGCCTCTATTTCCTTTCCCGCGCCATGCAGACCATCCCCATGGGCACCGCCTACGCCGTCTGGACCGGCATCGGTTCTATCGGTACTGTCATCCTCGGGATTGCCATCTACGGCGATCCCGTCAATTTCGGAAGGATGTTTTTTCTGTCGGTGTTGATCTTTTCGTTGGTCGGGTTGAAGTTTTATTCGGGGTGAATTGCTGAAATATAAAAATCTTGTAATGATGCTTGTTTGAGTGTAGTTTTATAGACGTTGTTTTTCAGGTATTCAAATGAAAAGCCGTAATTTGGGAGATTGGGGGATCTACAGATTGCGGCTCTTTTTGTTGGGGATGTGGTTATGAAGTGTGGGGGAATTTTTTAATTGTATCAAAATCCCGATAGATGGCTTCTGTACCGGTTTATACAGTCTGTATATATCTGGTAGGTAAGAGGTTGATATGCTTTTAAAGATATGAAATCCATGGTGGAAATTAAATTTATCGGAAATTCTGTAAAGGATTTTATATAGCTCTGACTTTCTGTGTTTGCAGTTTTATGCAGACTGTCTATTTACCGTTATGTGTCAGGGCCCTCTGATTCAAAGACATAGAGAGAAATATGGATATAAATTCTAGAACACCGGAAGTAAAAAAGTCCCATGGGGAGTCTTTGGTGAAATTAGGTGAGAAGCTCCAAGAGAGTGTCATATACGCTATTTTCGTAACACCTTTTCTTTACTTTGGTAAGGCGCTCTTTGAGGGAGAAAAAGAAAAAATATCAAACTATATAGCGGTAGTCGTTGATGGTTCTGATTTTCTAATAGTTTTGCTAATCCTAATGTCAGTCGCAGTTTGTTTTGGGATTTGGTTTAAAAATAAAGGCTACGACCTAATTGAGGCTGCAAACCGTGAATCAAACACATAACAAGGCCATTAAATTCGCTCCCTACGGTCGCCGGACGCTCGCAAGCTCGCGCCGTTTATGGCGGCGTTAGGGGCAACCAAGGAATCAAGCAATGTCAGAAAAAAATACTCCATTGATATCTAAAACGGCATTTAGCTGCCCTCATTGCGGAGCTTATACCACTCAGCATTGGTATCAATTGGTGGCTGACTCATATAGCGAAGAGCACAGGACACCGACCATTCCTTCTCTTGATATGGTAAAAGAGTTTGAAGAAGCAAGGGATATTCCTCAAGAAACGAAAGAGAGCTTCACTGCTGTCTCATAGATTGATCAATAAAAACAATGGCCTGGAGCCCACTTGTGTTACAATGAATTCGCCAAAATCACATTGAAAACAAGGAGTTCCAAGCCATGGCGCATTGTAGCACTGTTCTTTCTCAAATTGTACGTATTTTCCCGAGACATGAATTTCAGGCTCTGGCAAACAAACATCACGCCGGTCAGAAATTCCGCTCGTTTTCCCGTTGGACTCAATTTATAGCCCTGTTGACAGCCCAACTGACCGGCCGCAACAGTCTAAGGGATATTACCGATAATATCGCGGCTCAAGGCAGCAAGCTCTACCACCTTGGTGTCAGGCCATTCAGCCGGGCAACCTTGGCCAGAGCGAATGAAACACAGCCTCATCAGATGTACGAGGCCTTGTTTCAGCAGTTATTGGCTCGCTGCCAGAGTTGCGCACCGCGAAAGCGGTTTAAGTTCAAGGAGAAGCTCTTTCTCCTGGATGCATCAATGATTGACCTGACGCTGTCCCTGTTTCCCTGGGCAAAGTACCGCAAAGAGAAAGGGGCCGCTAAACTTCATATCGGTCTGGATGCAGACGGCTATTTGCCAGCCTTTGTCGATCTGACTGAAGGCAAGGAGCATGAAATCAAGGTCGCTCGGCAACTGGGCTTTCCCAAGGGCTCCTACGTTGTTTTCGACCGGGGCTACACTGACTACACATGGTATCAGGAGCTCACGAAAGCAGAAGTCCGCTTTGTCGCCCGGCTGAAAAGCAATGCGGTCACCATTCCCGGCAAGAAGCGTCGGGGCCGGAAAAGTCCAGGGGTCCTCTTGGATCAACAGATTCAGCTGCAAGGCATCGTGGGAACTTTCCGCAAGGTCGTGTATCTGGATGCGGAGACCGACATCACTTACGAATTTGTGACCAATGCGCTGGACATTCCAGCGGCAACGGTCGCTGAATTGTACAAAGAACGCTGGCAGATTGAGCTGTTCTTCAAATGGATCAAGCAAAACCTGCGCATCAAGAGCTTTCTGGGAACCTCGCGCAATGCCGTGATGACTCAGCTCTGGATTGCCCTGTGTGCGTATCTGGTGCTGGCGTTCTTGAAATTTCAAGCGAAGATCGGGTAAAAACTAGGGACACTGCCCCTATTTAACCGTTGTCTTAAGGCTGCAATGCCGCTACACTCCCACTCATGCCAAGAATCGCTCGCATCGTTGCTCCCGGATACCCTCACCATGTCACCCAGCGTGGCAATAACCGCTCTATTGTCTTTTTCGACGACGAGGACAGGCAGACCTACCTGCAATTGCTGGGCAAATACAGCAAAGCATTTCATTTACACATTTGGGCTTATTGCCTGATGGATAACCATGTTCATCTGTTGGTTGTCCCGGAAAAAGAAAACGCGCTTGCCCGTGGTGTCGGTTTGACCAATCAGGTCTATACGCAATATCTCAATCGTAAGCTGAATCAGAGCGGTCGTATTTGGCAGAATCGCTTTTTCTCCTGCATTGTTGAAAACGACGAATACCTTTGGATCGTAGCACGGTACATTGAACGAAATCCGATCAAGGTCGGTCTGGTGGACTATGCCGAGGATTATCGTTGGTCCAGCGCCAAAGCCCATTTGACACTGGAGCAAGACGATCTTTTACAGGAGCCGTCCTGGTTGGAAGAAACAGACAGAGGCCGGTATGCCGAATTCATTCTGAACAGCGATGAGGACGCGGAAAACAAGCTGCGTAGCGCCACCCGCACCGGTCGCCCATTCGGCTCGGAAAACTTTATTGACAACATGGAATATCAGTTGAATGCCACATTGAGGCCCCGTAAGCCGGGGAGACCTAGAAAAACTGGGGAGTGTCCCGAATGGCGCTAGTTTAAGCAACTTCGCAGTAAACTCGGGACTGTCCCCAGGGGCATCGGGGGGCTGTCCCAAGAGTTTACGAGCCATGAAACTGTAGGGGGTAGCACCGCAAAGACCTGGGACAGCCCCCGTGCGGGGACAGTCCCGGTTTTGCTGCCATCTGCTCTTAAACTAGCGCCATTCGGGAGTGTCCCTAATATCTCCCATGGGTTCCTCTCTTTCCTCAGTGCGTGGCTGTCCACCTTAATGCACTGTCCGAAAAATTGGTACCAGCTCTGAGGGAGTGCAATGGACTGGAATTCTTTCTTGCGTAAAAAAGGAAAAAACCGTCAAAAAAATAGTGCCGACCCACAGTTGGCAATCGGCACTATTCGCATACCTTTAAAACTCAATTACAGATCCAGTGCTTCATATCTTGAAACTTTTCTATTTTATATCGACTCCAAGAATGACACTCAGCTCCTCTTTAAAAGCGTGAACTTCCTGCTCCAGAGTCATAATTCGAACAACCGCTTCACGAGCACCAGCCTCCCCGACATAGAAGAAGTGATTCCCCTTAAAAGTTTCAGAAGAAAGGCGTTGTGGAGCAGTCCTCACCAAATTAGTAAGACTCCTAAATTTGCTCTCTGAAAGTTTTTTCAGATCAATACCTTTGCAGTAATCCCATGTAATTTTATTTGCAATATAAACTGCCCATGCGGAAGAATCAGTCATTGCATGACGGCCATCTACTGCACTAGCTGGCATTACCGTTGCCACTAGCGGAAAATTTGCATAATCATAAGGTTTCGCTTCTTCGATCTCTTCCCAAAAATTACGTACAAACTCTTTCTCACCTTTTTTATATCTCAGACCATAGCCTTGGAGTTGAACAGGAATATTGCCAGTATACTCATCTTCAAATATTTTCCATGGGATAATTACACGACCACCATTTAAAGATTCATTAGCCTTGACCTGTGCGTACCAGTTCGGCACATCTTTAGACCTATCCGCTAAACCGCTCGGTGCCATAGCAATTTTCTTACTCATGCCAACAAGTCCGATAGTCGGAGGTGTTGCTGCAAAGGAGATATAAAAATCAAGGTCCATTCCAATTTCTTTAGCAGCCGCACCAAACGGTTGAGCTACTTTTCCAGCCATACTCCATCCAATGAGAATGACTTTACCACTTAATCCGTTGTCAATTAAGATTTTATGTGTAATTTCAGCAGCTTGTTTCCCCCAATCTTGTATGGTGAAATTGGGGTATGTATTGTTCATTAATCCGCTCTTAGTTTCAATTGGGTATGAAATTGCCAAAAAATTATAGCCCTGCTCATGAAGCCAAAATTGAATAAAATCTTGCTTGCGCGATCCCTCATGTCCATAAGCAACCCGCGCGGTATGGTGAGCTCCTGGGACAAAAACGACCAAAGGCTTATTGGGGTCTCCTTTTTCAAATTTAACCACTGCTGGGAACCCTGCGGCCTCAATAGTTTCCTCACCAGGCCAGAGAGCTGACGCATTTGCAATCGATGATAAAAAGAGAAAAAGTGAAATCAAGATTGTTAAATTTACCAGAATTTTTTGCTTCATACGTACCTCCCGAGTCAATGCATCCTTAAACAACATCATCACTTCCTCCTTATCATCTTTGATAGTGCCCGTAGGCAATTAGGTTACCACCCTCAAAATTGAAGGCAGACAGAGAAGCCTCGCCAGGCTCTCTTAAATAGCTTCTATAAATATATCGCTACTTCAACAGTCTTGCTAAAAAAAACACTTGAAAAACTAGGGACACTGCCCCTATTTAACCGTTGTCTTAAGACGGCAATGCCGCTACACTCCCCTCATGCCAAGAATCGCTCGCATCGTTGCTCCCGGATACCCTCACCATGTCACCCAGCGCGGCAATAACCGCTCTATTGTCTTTTTCGACGACGAGGACAGGCAGACCTACCTGCAATTGCTGGATAAGTACAGCAAAGCATTTCATTTACACATTTGGGCTTATTGCCTGATGGATAACCATGTTCATCTGTTGGTTGTCCCGGAAAAAGAAAACGCGCTTGCCCGTGGTGTCGGTTTGACCAATCAGGTCTATACGCAATATCTCAATCGTAAGCTGAATCAGAGCGGTCGTATTTGGCAGAATCGCTTTTTCTCCTGCATTGTCGAAAACGACGAATATCTTTGGATCGTGGCACGGTACATTGAACGTAATCCGATCAAGGTCGGTCTGGTGGGCTATGCCGAGGATTATCGTTGGTCCAGCGCAAAAGCTCATTTGACACTGGCTCAGGACGATCTTTTACAGGAGCCATCCTGGTTGGAAGAAACAGACAGAAGCCGGTATGCCGAATTCATTCTGAACAGCGATGAGGAAGCGGAAAGCAGACTGCGTAGCGCCACCCGCACCGGTCGCCCATTCGGCTCGGAGAACTTTATTGACAGCATGGAATATCAGTTGGATGCCACATTGAGGCCCCGTAAGCCTGGGAGACCTAGAAAAACGGGGAAGTGTTTGAATGCATAAGTAAGAAAGCGGAAGCCTCCAACTGGCGGACGGCTCATAATGAGCGGCAGGGTCGAATCAATCGCACCGAGTCAGACCCAGAGAGGAGGCTTCCATGGAAAGTATTTACTACATCGGCTTGGACGTCCACAAGAAAACCATTGCTTTCTGTATTAAAACCCTGAGCGGAAAGAACGTTCGACAAGGGGTTGTGAACGCAGAACGAAACGCACTACGACACTGGCTGGCAGAATTGTCTTGTCCCTGGATGGGAGCCATGGCGGCAACGCTGTTTACCGGCTGGATTTACGATTTTCTCAAGCCCCACGCCGTTGAGTTAAAAGTCGCGCACCCGGAAATGCTCAAAGCGATTACCGCGGCCAAAAAGAAGAACGACCGGGCTGATGCAGAGAAGTTGGCGGATCTTCTGCGCGTCAATCTTCTGCCGGAATGCCACATGATGTCCGAAGAGCTACGGGAATTGCGGCGCACTCTTCGCTATCGGAACATGGTCGTTCGCACAGCAGCGCAGATGAAGAACAAAATGGCCGGGTTGATGATGGAGGTCGGCGCGACCTACGACAAAAAACGGCTGTATGGGAGCAAATACTTCAATCAACTGATGGGGCGGGTAGAAGCTGTGCCCGATTCGGTCAAAGAGCTGTTACAACTGAGCCGCAGCAATCTTGAGCTGTTTACCGCCATCCAGAAGAAACTGGTTCGGACTCTTCGAGAGAATGAGCTGATTCGACGGAGGGTTGAGCTTTTGATGAGTATTGCCGGGGTTGGAGAGATCATGGCTTTGACCTGGGTGTTGGAGATCGGTGATCCAACCCGCTTTCACTCCAGTCGGGAAGCCATCAGCTATTGCGGACTCTGCAGTGCACAACGGGAATCGGCCGGGAAAGAACAACGCGGGCCACTCTCCAAAAAACGCAACAAGCACCTGCAGACCATGCTCATTGAAGCCGCTAAGCTAGCCCCACGATGGAATATTCAACTGGCGGAATTGCATGAAAAAGAGTTGACCAAAGGCAATTGCAACCGAGCCACTTTAGCTGTTGCACGCAAGCTGGTTGAATATCTGTTGGCCGTTGATCGACGTGGTACTGCTTTTGAGGAGAGACAATCTCAGGTCGCCTGAGTTGAAGAAAAACAGATCATCTTTACATCAAACGATCTTCCCGCCGGGCCTTGCGGATTAGGGACTACGTGAGCTTCGCTGCACGACATTGGGAGTGTGTCAAGGCTGGCGGGTTGGCCCAAACTCAATCTTCTGTGAAGGAATGATATCCCGGAGACAGCACATGGATGTCTGGTCGCTGATTTAGCGGACCAAAAGAACGGATCAAAAAGATCGAAGGATGCAAGGGACAAGGAAAAACAGAGTCGCCACCGGGAGTAGGCCCGCGAGGTCAGGGAAACCTCCGTTTTCCCCTTGACTTTACTTATCATGGATGTCCCTGATTTTCCCGTCAGGAAGGAGACAAAAGTGACATGGCTGAAAAACAACATCGGATAAATAATGACCCTGTAAGGTTGGATATTTTCGCTCTACCGGAAAGTTCCGCCGCCGTTCTTGACAGCCTCTATGATGTCCTTTGTTCGGCGATATGTGGACATTCCTGACGTGTGAAAAAGCAGCCACAACCGACTAATCCGAATTTTTGCGCCGCAAACGGAGCTTTTTTGATGGCTCATCACATTGGGACACTACGTTGCAATCCGGATGGACATGCATGACAAAACAGAGTGCTGCAGCATTCGAAAATTAGCCGATAGGATCACTTAATGCACTTCGCGGCCTTCCTTTCCAAATCCTCTGTTTTACTAACATGGAAACCGTCGATAAAATCTGCAATCTTGCCACATTGATAAGATGCGATCCAGAGGCCTCTCTTCTCTCTAATAGATAAGCAGTTCTTGTAAATTTTGGTTTTGTGATTGGAATCGCTACAAGGCTTCCAGCCTCCAGTTCTGGTGCTGCTGCTGCTCGAGATAACACCATTCCCATCTTTCTGATAATACTCTGTCGAATCAAGAGATTTCCGGCATCAATTGAGAGAACGTGCAGTTCCAGCCCTGCTTCAGAAGCCGCAGACTCCAACATGTGGCGCGTAGAATGCATTCGACTGGGGGCGACCAAGGGCAGTTGAGCGATATCTTGAATTGAGACTGTACTAGGCAACCCCGCCGCCAGGTCTGGCGTTACGATCAAGAAAAGATCTTCATCCAGAAGCGGTGTCGCGTGGATACCAGCTTTTCTGGGTCTTTGAAACACAATGGAAAAATCAGTGTCGCCATTCTCCAGCCATCCCTCAAGGTAACCCGACATTGCCTCAGTCACCGATAAGTCAATATTAGGCAGTTCAGAGGTGAAATTTTCGATTAGCGGTGTGGCTAGAACCGGCGTGATTGACGGCGGCATTCCGATGGTAACCTTGCCCGAGGGTGATGATAGCCAATCGTGCATTTCCTGATTGGCCTCATACAATAAGCTCTCGATTTTTTCCGAAAATTGCAAGAGAACTTTGCCCTGACCTGTTGGTGAAACGCCCCGCGAATGTCGGGTCAGAAGTTGGGTGTCGCAGGCCTGTTCGAGTCTGTGGATACGTTGAGTGACAGCGGACTGAACTGTGTTCAGTTCGCGCGCTGCAGCACTGATACTGCGTGTGCGGCACACAACGATGAAATCACCAAGAAGATGTATGTCCCGAAAGTCAACCATACTCATCTCATACCGTGATATCACTTATTATGCAATATTATTTTATTAAATATGCTAAGACATTTATGCTTACTTGACACTATAAAAGGATCCCTCGACGGGCGAGGCGAGCTAACAATGGAGGAGAATGGAAATATGAGAAATCTTGTAGCGATTCTTCTAATGAGCATGGTGGCATTTCTCAGTACAAATGCGGCGGCTGCAGATTACAAGCTTGACATCGCGTTAGAATCGGCACCGACGCATGTTCGCAGCAAGGCGATGGTCAAGTTCGCTGAGGAACTGCGCAAACGATCGAAAGGTGCGATCGAGGTGAATGTCTACTCGTCTGGTTCAAAGTACAGTGGTGCTACAGTTCCAATCGCGCTGGCTCAGGGTGCCATTGATATGGGTGCCCCGCTCCATCAACATCTGACCAAAGTCATTCCTGAAGCAAATGTGCCGCTTTTGCCGATGTTCTATGGCGTAGACGCCGAAACGATCCGCAAATTATGGGATGGCCCTGCTGGCAAGAAGCTTAATCAGTTGATCGAATCAAAACTGCAGGTGAAAGTCATTGGTGGCTATTTTGATTTAGGTTTTGGAAGTGTCTTTACGACTTCAAAGAAAATAATGGTTCCTGAAGATATGGTCGGATTAAAGATGCGTGTGCCGGGTGGTGCCGCCACGACACAACGATACAAAGCTCTCGGGGCGACGCCAGTGATTATCTCATGGGGAGACGTTCCACAGGCGTTGCAGCGAGGCACAGTTGATGGGATTTGGAGTACACAGGAATCGGTCCGTAGCTCAAAGCTGTTTGACAGCGGCATAAAATACGGGTTCGAGGACCGGCAGGCCTTCCTTCAATATGTTCCGATGATTTCAAAGAAGGCTTGGAACAGTTATTCTTCCGAAATTCAGCAATTGATTGAAGAGACTTGGAATGATTTGGTCGCTGATGCGCGGAAAACAGCGCTGGACATTCAGTTTGAAGCACGGAGGGTCAACGCTGAGAATGGGATTGAAACTGTGGATCCCGATCCGGTCGTCCTCAAAGCGACACGCGAAAAACTCATGATGGGCCAACCTGCACTTGTCAAAGAACTTGGTATCAACCCCGATTTTATCGAGCTGGTTTTATCCGAGCTCACCAAGCTTTCGAACTGAGTCGTCTCTCACCGGACAATTTCCAACGTCTTTGAATAATCGTAGCGCATCGGAAATGATCTCGATGCGCTACCACCGGCACCGGGTTGGGGAAAGGAAGTTATGAAAACAATTGGATACATTAGCCGAGGTGCCGAGTTCATTTCCGGCATCATCGGCTTAATTGCTCTGTTTGTAGTGTGTTATGAAGTCGTGGGCAGATATTTTGCGCCGTCGATTCTTACTGACTGGGGCGCGGAGGTCACCGTTTACGCCGTAATCTGGGGTGTTTTTCTGTCTTTCGGGGAGCTAGCCCGACGTGGCGAGCATATTAGTGCAGACTTCTTGGTTGCGAACTTAAAGGGCGTGGGGCACAAAATATACCGTACTGTAATGTTGATAGTTGGCTTCTGCTTTTCAGCAGTTCTTGTTTGGGCTGGGTGGCAGATGGTGTCATTCGCTCTCATGATCGGTGAGACTGGTGACACATCGCTGCAATTCCCTAAGGCACTTTATTATCTCGCATTGCCTGTTGGTATGCTGCTGCAATGTATTGTTTATGGGGCACAATTAGTGTCCCGTAAGTCCACCGATACAGAATCGTTAGAGGTCTAGTCATATGGAATATATCATTGTGACTGTTGTTTTGCTTGCCATGCTTGCAGCGGGAGTCCCAGTTTATATCGTATTAGGGGTGATATCGGGCGGCTTGATCGTGTTTGAAGGCGTCCCAATCATGAGTGTTTCCCAGATTTATATGGATCACCTGAATTCTCTAACGTTACTGGCCATCCCATTCTTCATTATGTCTGCGACGTTCATGGAACGCGGTGGAATTGCTGCCTCACTCATGGATTTCGCAAAAGTCGTGGTGGGACGAATGACTGGCGGCCTTGCGGTTGCCGGTGTTTTGGCAACCACAGTGTTTGCAGCGATATGTGGTTCCTCAGTCGCCACAGCCGTTGCTATGGGCGTTATCCTCGTGCCAGCGATGGTTGACCAGAAGTACGACCGGTCTTTTGCGGTTGGTTTGATCGGTGCATCTGGCACTTTGGGCATTTTGATCCCACCAAGTTTGGCCTTTATAGTCTATGCAATGATTGCCGAACAATCGGTCCCGCGGCTGTTCTTGGCTGGACTTATTCCGGGACTGATTCAGGCGGGCCTGTTCATCATTTATGCAATTATGACGTCAAGGCGAAAAGACTATCTAAAGTCATCACAGATAGGCAGGAAAGAGGCGCTGCAGCGTTCTTGGGCAGCCCTCCCGGCACTGTCCATCCCAGTGGTCATCTTAGGTGGTATTTATTCGGGCATCGTAACAGTGACCGAGGCTGCAGGGGTCGCGGCCTTGCTATCGATCATCGTTAGCGTCGTTTTTTATGATGGATGCAAACTACGTGATGTTATACCGATAATTGGAATATCGATGCGTCGGACCGCAACGATCCTCGCGATCATAATGACGGCTATCACCTTTGGTCACTGGCTGACTGGATCAGGTGGGCCGCAGCAACTCGCCGAATTCATTGTTAGAGCAAATCTCAAGCCATGGCAGTTTCTGATCGTCGTTAATATATTCTTCCTTGTCCTGGGGACATTCCTCGAAGTGATGGCGATCATGTTGATCACTTTGCCGATCATTTTGCCAATTCTGGGGGCACTTGGCATTGATCCAATCCACTTCGGAGTTGTGATGGTTGTCAACATGGAGCTAGCGCTGATCACACCACCTATCGGCCTCAATCTTTTTGTACTTTCGTCGTCGACATCGACACCGTTGGCTGAAGTAACCCGAGGTGTACTACCTTTCATTATCATCATGCTGCTGCTATTGATTTTCGTGACGTACGTGCCCCAGGTGTCGCTCTGGCTTCCAACGCTGGTTTATAGATGAAGCACGTTTTGAATTTTCCATTCCAATACACAGGGGATAGTAGACAGTGAAAAAGATAACTGTCAGAGAATATGATTTTTTCTACGTTGAAGAGGGGAGTGGACCCACAGTTGTTTTCATCCACGGATCGGCCTTGGATATGCGATACTGGAAAGACACCATCGCCTCGCTATCTGAGACCCACCGCTGCATTGCTCTGAGCAGACGGTTCCACTGGCCGTTGCCAAATACGACGTTAGACGGCACCTATCGCGCACTAGATCAGGCCGAGGATGTGATCGCCTTTCTGGAGAAAATTGGTCGTGGACCCATTAATCTCATCGGTCATTCCTATGGCGGTTATCTTGCAGCCCGTGTTGCCAGCTTGCGTCCTGATCTGGTCACTTCGCTCGTATTGATGGAGCCTGGCGGTTCCATAGAAGGCCAGGGACCAGTGCAATCTTTGGCACCGAAGCAAAATGCCGCACTGAAAATGCTGATGGATGGCAAGATGCGTGATGGCGTGGCTTGTTACCTAGACAGTGTTTGTGGAGAGCCTAAATGGGAGGATCGCTCGCCTGAGTTGAAATCGATTTCTCTTGCGAATGCACAATCACTGATCCTTCAGATGCAAGACAAGGAACGGCCTCCGCTATCTGTTGCGTTATTGAGTGCCATTTCTGCGCCGACGTTGGTGCTCGCCGGAGCGCTATCGCTGAGCCCGTTTCCTACAGTGGCTCGTCGAGCAGCGGAGCTTATCCCAAATGCCCGCTTTCAAGAAATACCAAAAGCTGCACATCTTGTAAATATCGATAACTTAGAAGCTTTTTTGGAGGCCATCACCACATTCCTAAATTGAGTTGATTTGGGATTTCCCAAGGGAACATTGACCTGCCAATTCTGACTTATCAGAATCGAGAGTCAACAAACTTTATTTATATTCCTGAATCGGAGAAAGGTCATTTTAAAACTAAGAAGTTATGAAGTGAATTATTCGGATATTTTAAACCTTTCCATTTATATTTCATAAATCCAGTCAAAACTATTTTTTTCTGCACACCTTAGGATTTTTGACTGGGGTACAGTTCTCTTTAAGTACTATCCGATCAGACATGACCTGTCTGATCGGATTCTAGTTTTTATAAGTAAAGAACTTCCCTGTGTTTGGGGCTTTTCCCGCACGATAAAAAGACTCTCATGTTATTTAACCTACCGAAATTATACATAAATGGTCCCTGCGGTGTAACGTTGCCATTGGGGTTACATCACTAAAGCGTTTTTTGGGGTCACTTCCGGATGTTCCGCTTGTGAAAAACTAGGGACACTGCCCCTATTTAACCGTTGTCTTAAAACTGCAATGCCGCTAGACTCTCCCTCATGCCAAGAATCGCTCGCATAGTTGCTCCCGGATACCCTCACCATGTTACCCAGCGTGGCAATAACCGCTCTATTGTTTTTTTCGACGACGAGGACAGGCAGACCTACCTACAATTGCTGGGTAAGTACAGCAAAGCATTTCATTTACCCATTTGGGCTTATTGCCTGATGGATAACCATGTTCATCTGTTGGTTGTCCCGGAAAAAGAAAACGCGCTTGCCCGTGCTGTCGGTTTGACCAATCAGGTCTATACGCAATATCTCAATCGTAAGCTGAATCAGAGCGGTCGTATTTGGCAGAATCGCTTTTTCTCCTGCATTGTCGAAAACGACGAACACCTTTGGACCGTGGCACGGTACATTGAGCGTAATCCGATCAAGGTCGGTCTGGTGGGCTATGCCGAGGATTATCGTTGGTCCAGCGCCAAAGCCCATTTGAAACTGGCTCAGGACGATCTTTTACAGGAGCCATCCTGGTTGGAAGAAACAGACAGAAGCCGGTATGCCGAATTCATTCTAAACAGCGATGAGGACGCGGAAGCCAAGCTGCGTAGCGCCACCCGCACCGGTCGCCCGTTCGGTTCGGAGAACTTTATTGACAACATGGAATATCAGTTGAATGCTACATTGAGGCCTCGTAAGCCGGGGAGACCCAGAAAAACTGGGGGGGGGCCCTAGTTTTTCCTTAACTTTATTCATTCCTGTCTGTTTCAAAACCAACCGGGAGGAGGCGGAATGGATTTCCACCGCTTGACACACGCCGAATTGTTTCAGCATCTGCAATCGGGGCTTGAAGGCCTGACCAAAGATGAGGCGGAAAGTCGCCTAAAGCGTTACGGGCTGAATCAACTGGAAACCAGAACCATTATCAACCCGCTGTTGGTCTTTATCAATCAGTTCAAGAGTTTCATCATCTACATCCTGCTGTTCGCGGTCTTTTTTTCGCTGCTGATCGGCGAGTACGTTGACTCGGTGATCATTCTGATCATTCTGCTGGCGAACGCGATCATCGGTTTCTATCAGGAGTTGAGCGCGCACAAATCGCTGGAAGCGCTCAGAAAGATCAGCACTGTGCAGGCGACCGTGGTGCGCAGCGGGGTGCGCAAGGTGATTCCGGCCAGCGAGCTGGTGCCGGGGGATGTCGTGCTACTGGAGGCGGGCGATCGGGTGCCGGCCGATCTGCGGATTATCCAGGCCGTGCAGCTGAAGGTCGAGGAATCGGCGTTGATCGGTGAAAGTGTCCCGGTGGAAAAGGGCCCGGAAACGATAACGCGGGAGGTGTCGCTCGGCGATCGCCGCAACATGCTCTATTCGGCGACGACGCTGGCGACCGGCAACTGCCTGGCACTGGTGGTGGCGACCGGTATGCAGACCGAGCTGGGGAAAATCACCGAGCTGGTAAAGGCGGCCGAGGAGGAGCAGACGCCTCTGCAGAGACGACTCGACCAGTTCGGCAGAAAACTCAGCTATGTCATCATCGCGATCTGCCTGATCGTCTTCGCACTATTCTTTTTCAAAGACTATCTGGCCAATGGGTTCGACCAGCATGCGGTGCTGGAGTTGATTCTGATCGCCATCAGCCTGGCGGTCGCGGCGGTACCGACGGCGTTACCGGCGGTGGTGACGATCGCCTTGAGCGTTGGGGTCAAGCGCCTATTGGCAAAAAAAGCCCTGGTCCGCAACCTCTCCTCGGTGGAGACCCTCGGCAGCTGCGACGTGATCTGCACCGACAAGACCGGAACCCTGACCGCCAACCAGATGACCGTTCGTTACGCCTGGACGGCGGCTGGCGAAATAACGCTCTCCGGCAGCGGCTATGTGCCGGAAGGGGAGGTCGACGGCCCGCTGGTCAAGGAGCTGTTTGTCTGCGGTCTGCTCTGCAACAACGCCTCGTTGCAGCTGGAGTCGGGCCGCTGGCAGGTGACCGGCGACCCGACCGAGGCGGCGCTGCTGACCAGCGCCGTAAAAGTCGGGGTGAGCGACGAGCGGCGGCGGCTCGCCGAGTTGCCGTTCAGCTCCGAACGCAAGCTGATGTCGGTGCTGGTCGGCGACGAGACGGGGGCGACAGCATACTGCAAGGGGGCGCTGACGCAGCTGCTGGATCGCTGCAGCACGATTCTGGTCGACGGGCAGGAGCAGCCGTTGAGCGATGCGTGGCGGCAGCAGATCGAACGACAGAACGCCAGTTATGCCTCGCGGGCGTTGCGTGTCCTCGCTTTTGCCCGCAAGGCGAAGGCGAAAGAGTTGAAGGAGCGGGAACTGACCTTTCTCGGCCTGCAGGCGATGATCGATCCGCCGCGCCCGGATGTGGTCGAGTCGCTGCGCAGAACCAGGCAAGCCGGAATCCGCGTGATCATGATCACCGGCGACTACGGCGAAACCGCCAAGGCGATCGGCCGCGAGATCGGCATCGAAGGGCGGGCGCTGACCGGTGACGAACTGGCCGGGCTGGATGCGGCCGCGCTGCAGCAGGCGCTGCAGGAGAACGTTAATATCTTCTCCCGCGTCGCTCCTGAGCACAAGCAGCAGATTGTCGACGCGCTGCAGAAGATGGGCAACACCGTCGCCATGACCGGCGATGGCGTCAACGACGCGCCGGCGCTGAAAAAAGCCAACATCGGCGTCGCCGTCGGCAGCGGCACCGAGGTCGCCAAGGAAGCGGCCGACCTGGTTTTGCTCGACGACAGCTTCACCCACATCGTCAATGCCATCGAGGAAGGGCGCGGAATTTACGACAACATCCAGAAATCGATCATGCTGCTGCTCTCGGGGAACCTCGGCGAGGTGCTGATCATCTTCTGCGCGGCGCTGTTCGGCATGAACCTGCCGCTGACCGCGGTGCTGCTGCTCTGGATCAACATGGTGACCGATGGTGCTCCGGCGTTGGCCTACAGCGTCGATCCCTATGGCAGCGACATCATGTCGCGGCGGCCCAAACCGCGCGCCGAGGGGATTCTGCCGGCGGCTAAGCTGGCCCTGCTTGGGGTGCTCGGCTCGGTCGGCAGCTTGTTGGCACTGCTGTTGTTTTTCTATTTCGGCGGCGCCGGCGAGTCTGCCGCACAGCTGGTTCACGCGCAGACCATGGTGTTCAATTTCGTTGTCCTCTACGAAGTGATCCTGACCTTCGTCATCCGCACCAGCTACCAGGTGCCGTTCTGGGCCAATCGCTGGGTCTGGGCGGCGGCCCTGCTGTCGGTAGCGCTGCAGGCGCTGCTGATGTACACGCCGCTGGCGGCGATGTTCAAAATCGTCCCGCTCGGCGTTGCCGACCTCGCGTTGTTATTCGGCGCCGGGGTGCTGTTCGCCGCGATCAGCCTGATCTATCAGCTGACTGCTAGTGCGGGGGCGGACTTAGCTATGTGGTTAATTCATAAAAGAAATTAATCGGTAAAAGGGCGATTGTCACGCTTGAATACGCAATTTTTAACTAAAAATCAGAGGGGGGATGAAATGCCACGTGTGAATCGTTATTTTTTGCCCGGCCATGTCTGGCACATTACTTATTGATGTCAAAAGCAGGATTTTCTGCTTAAATTTGTGCTTGATCGAACAGCATTCGACCATCGCGCAAAATATGAGGGAGAGAGACGAACAAGCAGGGGAGTCCATCGGCCTGTGCCCGGCTATAACAAAATTGAGAATCTGAGCTGTAGGGCGGTTTTTCCTACAGACTCGTTAGGCATAAAATTATCATGAGACGAAAACTGATATGTTTATTGGCGCTTTTATGCGGGGCATTGGTTGCATATGAAGCATATGCCGTAGGAATTGCATACAAAAAGCTTGATCATCAATTTTTACCCTATGCTTCAGTAACACCAAGGGATCTTGGTTTAAATGAAAAGCGCCAGGAAATATTAATAAAAATCCAAGATCCTGCATTCTTTGATCACACCGGTATAGAATGGCCTAGTCCACTAACAACCACTACAATCACCCAAAGTCTGGTAAAGAGACTTTTTTTTGACAAATTTACGAAAGGCTTCAAGAAAATAGAGCAAACATTGATTGCTCGGTTTGTTGTAAATCCCAACATATCAAAGGAAACCCAGCTTGTAGCCTTTATGTCTACTGCATATTTGGGCGAAAAAGACGGCAAGCAACTGTTTGGCTTTGACCAGGGAGCACATTCTTGGTTTAACAAATCGCTATCAGAATTAAATGATGATGAATACTTATCATTAGTCGCTATGCTCCCGGGGCCAAACAGGCTCAGGCCAAATACAGCAGCGTCGAGAGAAAGGGTGCGCCGTATCAAACAGGTATTGAATGGTGAATGTATCTACGAGCATGTGTCTCAAATATTCTTAGACCAATGTTCTGAGAGTAATCGTCGACCGTAGCTACATTGCAGAGAATTTAATCATGACATAACCCGCCATCCTGGAGTTTTCACCAAGGAAAAACTAGGGACATTTCCCGTATTACAAAACGGTTTACTCCGTGGGATACGAAGACGAATGATAGTCAGTGGCAGCTAATGACCCTTCTGCACAATTTGACCAAGGCTCACTGGTTTGGAACAACAAGGTGGAAAAAGGTCGATAAAGTCAGAGATAAATCAGATAAAGTGGATATTATGGGATGATTTCTTCTGAAAGAATCAATCTTGTGACTGAAAAGCAGGCCAGCCTATCGGCTGGTAATTGGTCATAACAAAAATTAGGGTCTAAGCTGTAGGATGATTGGTGTTTAGGTTTTTCTGTAGACTCGTTGTATGGAAAATACAGGAGGGAACATTGAAACAAATTGCTACTATGCTCGTCTGTCTTACTTTTCTCGCTGGGTGCGCAGCAACAAATAAGCCTTCGCCTGAATCACTCAACACTATGAGCGTTCAAGAACTTAATGAGTTATCTGTAAAACTCTGGAAAAATGGAAAGTATTCAGATCCTGAATTGGCCTTAAAATATGCAGAACTGGCTTCTCAGAAAGACCCGGAATATGGCCGAGCTTACTACACCAAGGGTTTTGCCTACTACAATCTGAAGCAATACGACCTTTCTATCCAAAATTTCACAAAATCAATCGAACTCGATCCGAACATTGCCGAAGCATACAATGGTAGAGGTTGGGTTTATGGGACAATCGACGAATATAGCAAAGCCCTTGATGACTTTTCTAAAGCCATTGAAATAGACGATTCATATGCTCTTGCATATAACAACCGAGGGTTAACCTACGTGCATTTAAAAAATAATGATAATGCATGTAATGACTACAAAAGAGCATGTCAGTTGGGTGATTGTAGACCCTACAATGATGCAAAAAGTAAAGGCATTTGCCGCTAGGTTACAGAGTACGGAGGTGGACCTAACTATGTGGTTAATTCATAAAAGGAGTTAATCCGTAAAAGGGCAATTATTAGGCTTAAACATGCTTTTTCACCTAAAAATTAGTTGGTCCTCTGTGGTTTTTTTATGAAGATTCTTAAAGAAATTTATCAGCCCAGCGAAACGACATATTCCATTGCCAAATACTGGCCATTTTGGGGGGGATTTGGCGCAGCAATTATTCGTTTTCTCCCAGATCCAATTTGGATTATTTGGCTACTATTCGTTTTAATTGCCTCAAATATAATCATTATTCGTGGTGCTGTGACTCTTCCGGTAGACGAAGAAAGGGTTAGCGCAAGAAAAAATAACCCGCCAAGGTTTTCAATTTTTTATTTTTCTTTTTTTATGTTACTCCCTCTGTTGTCTATTGCGCTCCTGTTTTTTTCCTATAAATTTTTTGCCATAGCATTATCAGTGCTATCTACAATATCGATAATATTTTTTGGGACAATTGACTATTCAATAAAAAGAGTCCTTCTATCGTCAATCTCTCTTATCGCTTTTTCATTTTTCATGATTTATCAATATAGCGAAAAAGGAATTATTCTATATTTCATCATCATTGTTTTTGCTATCCAAAAGTCTATTGAGTCCTGCCTGGAAAACAAAAAAATACTCAATGAACTTAAAAAAGATAACGAAAAAATATCTTTTAGATAAATTAAGCGATCTTCCATAATAGAGGAAGTATTTCATCGATGATTATTGCAGTTAAAAAAATGGTTGAAGTTTAAAACTTTTATGCCTGATTTTAAATGCTACTGCAAGGAGGGTGTTCATGCTGAAATTAAAAATTGTCTGGTGGCTGCTTCTCTGCGTTTTCAGTTTATTTCTTTTCGCTTGCGGAGGAGGAGGTGGTGGTGGCGAAGAAATGTCTGAAGGAACAGCCTTGCCTGCTGCTCCGATGGCTGGTGGAGCGGCACATGCCCTGTTTTTAAAATCGGATGGAACCTTGTGGAGTAGCGGTGCCAATGACTCTGGACAGTTGGGTGATGGCACAACAACAGGTCGTGAAACGCTCGCCCAGGTTGGCAGCGATAATAATTGGAGCCGGGTTGCGAGCGGATATCTCAGCAACCTGGGCCTGAAGTCAGACGGCACACTCTGGGCCTGGGGTAGAAATCGATCAGGTTTCCTGGGAGACGGTTCCACGGCAGATATTCTTCTGCCGACCCAAATCGGCAATGACTCCGATTGGGCGACAATGGACCTTAAGTGGAGTCATGCTGCGGCGATCAAAACCGATGGCAGCCTCTGGGAATCCAAGGACACCAACGGCTTCGTCCAGGTTGGTTCGGATCATGATTGGCAGAGGGTAGCGGTTGGGTATGATTACACGCTTGCTCTCAAGACTGATGGAAGCTTGTGGGCCTGGGGCAAAAATAATTTCTGGCAGCTAGGTGACGGGACATCCATCGAACGGCATGATCCGGTACAGATTGGGGCTGCCAAAGACTGGATCGACATTTCGGCAGGCTTTAGCCATTCAATGGGGCTCAAGTCGGACGGCACCCTCTGGGGTTGGGGAGTCAACGATTTCGGTCAGGTTGGGGCTAGCGGTATTACCAACAGTCCGATGCAGGTCGGCAGCGACAGAGACTGGGCGAAGGCCCAAGCAGGCTATGGCCATACATTAGGCCTGAAGAAAGATGGCAGCCTCTGGGCCTGGGGAAGCAACGGTTTCCGCCAGTTAGCAGATTTTCAGGAGAAAGCCAGTTTAATCCCGATACAGATTGGAAGCGCGACCGATTGGGCCAATATTGTCGCCGGTGAGGAGTCCTGCTTTGCCATGAAATCCGATGGCTCGATCTGGAGTTGGGGCTTCAATAACAGCGGGCAGTTGGGGCTGGGGACAGCAGGCAGCAAGAACGTACCGGTGCCGATCGCCGCAGAATCCACATGGAATCGAATTGTTGCCGGACCAACGCATGTTGTTGCGCGTCAAGTGGATGGCTCCTGGTGGGGATGGGGCAAAAACAACAATGCTCAATTAGGTGATGGAACCTACTTGAGCAGAGATTTCCCGTCCAAGTTGATCGACCAGAGCGAATGGGAAAAGTTTGCCCTCGGACAAGATTTCACCTGTGCGACGAAAACAGATGGAACGATCTGGTGCTGGGGTTATATATCCGCCGTGGACGGTGTGAACATAACTCCTCGATTTGTTGATGATCCGGTTCAGGTCGGAACAGACTCGGACTGGACCCTGCTGACTGCGGGCCATGGTGTCCCCTCTTATCTCCTTGGGATAAAAACCGATGGCAGCCTCTGGGCCTGGGGAGAAAACTATTTTGGGCAGCTTGGTATTGGAAACACTCTGGCGGAGTCGAGCCCGGTGCAGGTTGGGAGTGATACCGACTGGACGGCAATTGATGCCGGATATGGACATGTGTTGGCCATTAAATCTGACGGGTCTCTTTGGAGTTGGGGGCGCAATACGGATGGCGAGCTTGGATTAGGTTCTGGGCTAATCGACAACACTGTGCCAACCCAGGTTGGCAGTGATACCGACTGGAGCCAGTGTGCGGGCGGTGATGGTTTCAGTGTCGCGCGGAAGACAGACGGTACCTTGTGGGCTTGGGGAACAAATAACGCAGGGCGACTTGTGACAGGTACGACTTATGGCAGCTATCTTCCAGTCCAAATTGGTACGGATTCCGACTGGCAAGGCGTTTCAGCAGGAAGTTCATACGTGGTTGCACAAAAAGCCGATGGCAGTTTGTGGCATTGGGGTGTTCCTCTTTATAACGTTGGCACCCTGAATACAGACATTTTGGGTCTCTCTAGCCCGACACGCATAGGCACCGCTCTTGACTGGGAAGCTGCTGAGGCGGGAGGCCAGTCTTATGGGATTGGTTTAAAAACGGATGGTTCCTTGTGGAGTTGGGGGACGAATATCTGGGGACAATTGGGGGAAGGGACGGCATTTGTTGAAACACCCAGCCAAGTGCATTTCCCATAATGGTTCATTGGAACGAGATATGAGGAAATTGGCAAGACATAATTTATGTGTGATTTTCAATTCAATATTTAGCTACTATGCAAAGGCCTATATATAAACGGGCTGATCTCTGGGGTGACCCTAATCGAGGAGAAGAGGGGCAGGCCTGCTCTTGGCTTTTGAAGAATAAAGTTCTGTTCTCTATTGAATTTTGTGCGAGAAAAGCTAAAGGCGGTCTTGCCCCGTTGAGCTTAAGAAAACCATACTTTAAGATAAAAAAGATGAGAATTAATTCACTCATTTCACTTTAAAAACAATAGCGACCCCCAAAGACCTAAATTTGATCAATGATTAAACTGTTTAAATCCCTTCCTAATAACGCCATTTGAGCTATTTTTGTACACCTTCTGACATAATTTGCACTTATTTTTAATTTTTGTTTGCTTTTCTACTGTTCCTGTCTCGATTAAATATACCTATTTTAAGGTGGTTAAGGGGCTTTCTTATGATCGGCATAATATTTGCCTATTAACCATAATGGATAGCAAAAGGTGATTTCGTGCTTCTTTGGAATGGAATCATAAACCATTTCGGAAAACTTCTTTCACTAATATTTAAGGAGAGGGCGATGGATCTCAATGCACAATTAAAATCGATACGCCGATCGAAACAGCAGGGAAGATGGTTACGCTTTTTATCAATAGCTACAGTTATCGTGCTTTTTTCATTTTTAGTAACTGGATGTCTTGTCAGGGTTCCCATCAAAAACGAGAATCACTATTCAAAAGTGATGACGCTCAATGGCTCTCTCTTGCCGGTTAGTATTGACTATCTTTGGCCATCGGGTAAGGCTCATAATCAATTCACACGGTACCTCTATCGCGATAAAATTAAAGCTTTACTTGTTCAAGATGGCTACGAATTTATCTATTATGACAAATCTTCAAATATGAGATTCTCCCATCAGATAGCGGTTACAATCACCGAAAAGTGGTATGGAGATGCAGGCTTGTTAGATATTTTTACTGGTTTAAGTTTAGGAGCGATCCCAAGCTATATTCGACACCATGATTTTATCAGCGTGGAGGTTGCAATACTGGAAGGGACGGAAGTTCTGGAAAAATTGAATTTCTCTGTCGATCTTGATGTGTATGCTGGTTGGATTTTCTTTCCTTTTTATCCATGGTTAAACCAGAACGAAATTGATGTTGTCTCAGAAGAAATTCATAAATCGATCAATCAGTTATTGGCAAATAATCAAATTTTTATTGCCGCGCCTGAAAAAAAATCATTTCTGAAAAAGCCAAATATACAGATGTCTGCAATTGAAAAAGAATATCTTGAACAAATTAATTCAGACTCGATTGCAACTGTCATTATTGCTGCCAAGCATATCGTCAGGGGCGGGTTGATGAAAGCCCCAGCTCTATATGAAGTCATAAACAGGAAAATTCTAGACAATTATCTGGATATCGATGAGAACCATTCAGTCGACGAAATCGCCTGGCTCTGTAAGGCTCTTGCTACCTCGGGAAATGAAAAATATAAGGAAACTCTTTACAAGGTTGCCAAGGACGGTGATGGATTTCATCTGCGGCGCCATGCACGGGATAGTATGAATGCCATTGATATTTTTGCCGTAGGGGGAGTTGGCTTTAAGGGTTTTTTGAGAAGGTAGGCTATCCGGTCTGGGCAGCGGAGCATTACCGGCTTGGAGGTGGGCCTGGTCAAGTAACTTAAATTTTCTGATTACAGGGTCTGATCTAGTTATGTGTTTGATTTATAAAAGAAATTAAGTCATAAAAGGGCAATTGTCGTATTTAGACTTGCTATTTTCACCTAAAAATCATAGGGGGAAACGAAATGCCACGTGCAAATTGTTACTGTTTACCCGATCATGTTTGGCACATCACTCATCGATGCCACAAGCAGGTTTTCCTGCTTAAATTTGCGATTGATAGGCCCGCGAGGTAAAGGGAAACCTCTGCTTTCCCCTTGACTTTACTTATCATGGATGTCCCTAGTATCTCCCAACCTATCACATACTGAAATTCATTTATTAGCTCGACTCAGGGGAGGATGGCAGATTCGTGGAGGGGGCGCTGCATGAGTTTAGAAGCAATTGGTATACTCAAGACCTCGTGTCCCGTACGGTTAGTTCTCTATTCCGATTTCGGTCCTTTTTGCCGCTGTCTACGTTCTGCCTTCTCGGCTTAGCCTAAGCTAGGCCTGCGGCACGCCTTGACAGCAACAAAAAGGACTCAAAATTAATACATATAATTAACCGAACGGGACACGAGTAGATGAATAACATATCTCGCAAACTAACCAGCAAAGACATGAGCGTCTATGATCAAAACTATCAATATCGTCTATAACGATTATGCCGATCTGGACGCAGTGAAGGATCAGGTGAACTCTTACCCCCCGGAACAGGTCCTGATTCAGGTCTTCAGTGGCGAACAGGATCAAGCTGTCGTTCTCAAGCTTGTCTCACACATCACCCAATGTTTTCCCGGCGTACCCCTGATCGGAACCAGCACCGCTGGTGAGATTATTGATGCCCGCTCTCTGGACGGACAGATTCTGATCAGTATTTTGATGTTTGAACACTCGTGCATCTGTTCCCACCTGGTCACCCAAAATGACGATCTGCCAGGTGCCGGTCAGGAAATAGGTGATGCGCTGTGCCGACCGGATACCAAGGCGCTCATCGTGCTCGGATGCGGGATCAAGAACAAGCACACAATCAATGGCGAACCACTGCTGGATGCCATCCATTCCCGCAGCGGTAGTGCCATCATTGCCGGCGGACAGGCTGGAGATAACGGTAAAGGCGCGATAACTTTTGTGTTCACTCAGCACGGACTGACCGAACACGGGATTGCCGCAGCGTCATTATCCGGCAAGGCGCTCAGGGCGGATAACGCCTACAACCTGAGCTGGGTTCCCATCGGCAAAAAACTGACCATCACCGAAGCCCAGGGACCGGTCGTCTATTCCATTGACGACATGTCGCCCTATGACATTTATGCCCACTATCTGGGGCAGGAAGTTGCTGACGGTTTGCCCTTGTCCGCTGCCGATTTCCCCCTGATTATCGAACGCGACGGTATTCCCATGGCGATTCATGCTACGGGCGTCAATGAAGATGGATCGTTTCATTATATCCACGACTTCTATCCAGGGGAACAGTTACGCTTCGGCTTCTGCCACGCCGGACTGCTGGCGATTGGCTCTCAGCTGATCAATGAAGAGGTGCGCGCCTACAATCCGCAATCGATTTTCATCTACTCCTGCGTCTCCCGGAAGTGGATCCTGGGCGCAGATATTACGGTGGAGCTGTCATCGCTGGAAGATCTTGCACCGGCCTGCGGGTTCTTCTGCTACGGCGAATATTTCAGTCATAAATCCGGGAAGCCGTATTTCTTCAGCCAGACGATGACCGTTTTATCCCTATCCGAAGGAGATCCCGTAGCGGCATCAGACTCAGAAAAATACGATCCCAAATTGGAAGAGTCACGGCAATTCCGCACCATGCGCGTCCTGCACCGTCTGGTTGACACATCAACCCGCGAAATTGAAACCATGAACCGGGAACTCGCCAAACTGGCCAGCAAAGATTCGCTGACCGGCCTGGTGAACCGGCGCCTTTTTGATGAAACCTTCGCCAGTGAAATTAAACGTCAAAACCGGTCTGAAGCACCGCTCTCTCTGTTTTTGGTGGACATTGACTACTTTAAACAATTCAATGACATTTATGGCCATTTACACGGAGATGACTGTCTTCGGGCCGTAGCGCTGGTCTTTGCAAAAACGCTTAAACGTCCGACGGACACTGTAGCCCGATACGGTGGTGAAGAATTTGTCTGTATCTTGCCGGCAACCGAGCACCAAGATGCCCTGGCACTGGCAGAACAGGTTCGTTGCGGGATTGAAGCCCTGGCCCTTCCACATAAAGGTTCGAAAGTCTCAGATCATGTGACTGTGAGTATCGGCGTATTGACCCTGACCGGTGCACAGGAAGTTCTAGCCGAAGAGCTGCTCAATGCGTGTGATGCGTTGCTTTACAAGGCCAAAAACAATGGCAGAAACCGCATTGAAGGTGCGGTATTTCATAACAATGCAAAGCAGGAATGACAACTATTTGTTCTGCTTATACATCTCCAGAAAATACTTGGCATCATCGCCACGCAGATTAGCCAGCAGCCCAAGCAGCCCGTCGGTTAAATAACGCGCGGCAATCCCTTTGGAGCGCAGATAGGTCATGGCTATAATTGCCCGATCCTTATGCGGGCAGGCGGTGACAATAATCTTGTCCGCTGGAAGTTCTCCGAGACGCTCAGGAAGCTCATTCAACGGAATCTTCAACGCAAAACTGGGTCCCCAGGCGTCCTGTTCTTCTTTGAAGCGGATGTCCACCAATACCGCCTTGCCATCTTCCAGCATATCCAGCAGTTTTTGGCTACTGACTTTCATTTCCAGACGGGCAGCGTAATCATAGGTCCTGATGTAGTTTTCCAGTAACGGTTCAGCGGCAACCGCTACGGAAGCGGCAAAAACAAGGGCCCCCATCAGGGTGATGACTTTAACCATTCTCGATCTCCTCAGAATTAATCATGGAAGACTGTTAAATGAAGATGGACATGTATTTTCTCTATATGTATATATAGGGGGAAAACTAACATATTTGTTGACATGTTGATATCTGGAAAATTCTGACACCGACTGCCAGGTCTTTAGATTGGAACGAATGTTTTTTCGCAATGTCTGGACAATCAGGTTTTGGTCGCAGCCACACAGGGTATCGCCCGGCGTTCAATAATCAGGATTGAAAAGCCATGGGAAGAAGGATCCGTTCCCGGATATGAGCTGGCCTGTTTCGCATCCCTTTCCTTCAGGAGGAGTATAAGCATGAGGAAACTGGTTCTACTGCTGTTAGCGATTTTGACATCAACCTTTTTGATTACAGGCTGTGCCTCAACAACCGTAAAGGAAGCAGCAGCTGACAAAGTGACAGCTCCTGAACAGAAAAATGTCCCACAGGATCCTAAGCTGAGAATAACCACTCAAGAAGTGATGGCGCTGTTCAGCAAAGAATTTGCCGGTGCGACACTGGTGGCAGAAACACTGGAGCAGAATAAGTCATTCCAGTTGATTGACGCGCGTCCTGCCGTTAAGTTTGAAGAAGGCCATGTGCCGGGTGCTGTCAATATTCCGAAACCTCTTCTGCCTCAAAACCTGGATAAACTGGCCAAAGATAAGATGTTGATTTTTTACTGTGGCGGGCTGCATTGCGGCTTGAGCCCGGCTTCTGCCCAGATTGCCATGAAAGCGGGCTATAAAAATGTCAAAGTCTGGTATGAAGGAATGCCTGGTTGGATTGCAGCAGGAAATTACGCAGAAATTGAGACTCCGGCGCTTGAAAAACTGGTCACTAAACCGGGCAAAGAGCCGTTACTGATCATTGATGCCCGCCCTGGCGTAAAATACCAGCAAGCCTTCATCCCTTCAGCTCTGTCGCTGCCTAAAGCAGAGTTTGAAGCCAAAAAGGGATTGCTCCCCGAAGACAAGAATATTCCGCTGGTCTTTTATTGCGGCGGCTACAAGTGCAAACTGAGTCATGAAAGCGCCACCCTGGCATTGTCCATGGGCTATAAAAACGTCTCGGTTTATGCCGCAGGCGAACCCGCCTGGAAGGAAGCCGGGTTACCTCTGTGGGGTAATGAAGCGAGTGGCGTAAAGAAAAAGGCAGTTGCTAAAAATGCCCTTCCGGAAGTCATTACCCCGGAAGAGTTCACCAAGCTTCTGGCTGCCGGAAAACTGACTGTCGTTGATGTCCGCTCTAAAGAAGACTTTGACGCAGCTCATATTCCCGGTGCTATAAACATCTTTGATGAAGACTTCTACTCCAAAGAACAGGAATCCATTGCCAAGCTGCCCAAAGAAGGCCGTATCGCCCTCCACTGTGCAACTGGCAGCCGTGCCGGTGGTGCTTTCTATGCGATTCTGGATACCGACTATGGCAACAAAAGCAATCTGCAGTATCTGGACTCAACCATCATCGTAAATGCTGATGGCAGCTATACTTTTGAGAAGAAGCACTAAGTAGTTTTCATCCGGATACGGCCCTTTTCCGCTGTGGCGGTGTCAATCTGCGGGTTTTCTTGTGCGGCGTAAAGGACTACGCCTCCGCGCAACCCCTTGATTTCCTTGCCACAACGAAAAATTGCTCGTTTCCAATCTGAAAACTTAGCCGTTGCCCTGCGGAGTTTCCGGATGGCAACTAAGTAGACGATTCCAAGAAGAGAGCCTCTGATGCGTCGGAGGCTCTCTTCTTGGATACCATCGTAAGGTGTACGCCTTTTGCCTTATGGCCGATCATATTCACAAAATGTGATTCAGCAAGTAGTGCAGCGTGGTCAACTAACAGGGGAGGGACGTTTCGCTGATCAGGTTGAGGAAAGGCTCAAGCGGCGAATAGAACTGCGTGGCCCTTGGCCGACCCTCTAAAAAATAAATCTGCCCCCTTTTTTCTTTTTGTCAGAATTCTAGTTTATTCTCATTGACCGGGGTAATACCTCTTCAGAATGTATTATTCCGCACAGGTTTTAAAGTCGAAATCTTTTGCTTGCGGCCGTCTGTCCCGTCAGCATTACAGTCTCTAAAAATGTTTTATCTTGGGGGCGATGTGATTGATTCATAAAAGAAATCAATTTTTAAGAGGGCAATTATTGCGTTTAAATACGCTATTTGACGTTCCCCCTGTGTCCACGAAACCGGGGGAACGTCAGAAACTCTACACAATAATAACTTGGAACGTCATTCTTGCTGGTCGGAAAGCCTCGCCGTTGGGAATGAGAGTTTTGTGGGGAAAGTGACGCTGGCTTTGGGGCATCAGGGGAGGCAGAGAACCCTCCTGGACGGCCCAGAGGGGTATGTCCTTCGTGAGGAGGAAAGCAGCTATCGCATTTTAGCTTAGAAAATCATGCTCTAAGGCAGAATATTGAGGGTCATTCACTCTATTTCATTTTAAAAATAGATAAATGTGTTGGTCCGACCCCAGTCGCACCCCATTCGTTGTGAAGTTGACCCGGTCTCGTTGTTATTTCCGGAGGTTTTGATATTCTGGAATCAGGCTGAGAAAAATAGGTTTACACTTCAAAGCCAGAGAGGTGCACATGACTGATAAAAAGACAAAAGCCAAAGAAAATCTGAGCAAACCTGTCGAATTCACTGTTTATGCCCCGTTTGCCAGTAGCGTGTCTCTTGTCGGTTCATTCAATCAGTGGGACAGTACAAAACACCCGATGAACAAAGATATCAAAGGAAGGTGGCGAATCATGGTCACGCTTTCTCAAGGAACCTATGAATATCGGTATATTGTCGATGGGGACTGGGAAAACGATACGGAAAACCCAGCGACGATTGAAAATGAGTTCGGAAGCTATAACAATCTCAAGGTTGTGGACTAAAACTTAAAACTAGGGACATTGGTAGTGCGGGGTCGGACCTAGCTATGTTAATTCATAAAAGGAATTGATCCGTAAAAGGGCAATTCGTCCCAGCGCATTCTGAGCAAACAGATGCCGGCGAGATTTTTAGAGCCTGCGCTCAAAACGCTGGATACCGACCATCCCCGACCAGGGGTCCCTTGCATTTTCGGAGACCAGTCTGAAGTCGTACCGTTCGTAAAGAGAACGTGCGGCATCCAGGCCGGAAAATGTCGTCAGATAGGTGTTCCGGTAATTACGCTCACGTAGGAAAGAATCGGCCTGTTGCATGAGCTCCTTGCCCAGGCCAAGACCCTGTGCTGCCGGAGCAACGATAAACCAACGCAAATGAGCCCCTTCCTCCGTGGCTGCAATCCCATCGATAGTGATCGTCCCAAGCAGCGATCCGTCCGCTTTGTAGGCGGCGAGAAAGAAATCGCGTTGAGGGTCATAGCGTGCGTGGAATTCACCCATTTCTGCAGCGACTTTGGCCTCGAATCGCACCCCAAATCCCCACAGTTGTGCATAATAGTCCATATGCAGGGTAATGTTCGCGGCGATGACACCGGGTCTGTAATTGCCGAATATCAAGCTTGTCGTCATAGTTGAACTCCTGTTTTTCCAGCTGAAATGGCAAGCGTGGCAAGGTTGACGGCAAAATCATCATTCAAGCTTTCAATATTTATCACCAGCCGTTTCCAGACCATCGCAACGACCACTTCGTTGACAATCTCTGGCACAGCAGAAAGCTCTCCACGAGCGATACCGCTGCGGATGATATCGGTCACAATATCGGCGCGCCCTGTTACCAGGCCTTCTGCAAGCGCAGTTCGCGCTGCTGTATCCATAACTGCATCGCCGATCAATCCGGCTAGAATTGCACCGGCGCAAGTCTGCCGGTAGAGAGTAAACAAGGCTTTGAGAACCGCCTCAAGATCGTTCCTGGCCCTTCCGGTGTACGATATGGCGAGAGCCTCGCGGCTGACAATCTCCGTATAGACTTCGACGAACAAAGCCGACTTGGACGACCACCAGCGATAAATGGTCTGTTTTCCAACACTGGCTTCTGCGGCGATGGCCTCAATAGTGGTCGCGGCATACCCGTGGCGAGCAATACAGGTCGCAGCGGCCTCAAGAATCGCCCGGTGCTTGAGTGTGGATCTGCGTTTTGTTTTTTGTGGATTGATTTTCATAAGTCTTATAATAGACGAGACGTATCGTCTCGTAAAGAGATAATATTTCCTCAAAACACTTTTTCACCATCGGAGAGGGCCTTCCCGAGAAAAACGAGTGACATTTCCCCTAAAACGACTTTCTCGGCAGGACACGAAGATCGGCGATGGACAGTGGCGACTCATGATCTTTCTGCACAAGCTGATCAAGGCTCGCAGGGTCGGAACTATGCGGCAGGAAAAGGTCAATAAAATTAGAGATGAATCCGAAAAAAGGAGTATAAAAGCGCTACAGGATGATTTTTTCTAAAAGAATCAACAATAAAGCAACAATATTCTCAAGCCAGGTCATCTTATGTCCAAAGATTTTGCTTCTCATTGTGAAAGAAATAAACAACCCATTCTGGATCAGCTGAAAGTCTATTTTGCATCCTCTCGACACGTGCTGGAGATTGGTTCCGGAACAGGGCAGCATGCGGTGTTTTTTGCTGAGAAGCTACCTCATCTCGTCTGGCATACCAGTGACAGGATTGAAAATCATGCCAGCGTGAAAGCCTGGATCAGCGAATCAAAATTGGATAATATTGTGCTTCCGCTTGAGTTTACCATCGGCCGTGATCCATGGCCCGCTATTCAGGTTGACGGCGTATTTACAGCCAACACAACTCACATTATGCAACCAGCGGAAGCAAAGCTGATGATGGAACTGGTGGCCGCCAATTTACCTCGGGACGGAGTCTTCTGCCAGTACGGGCCGATGAATATGGATGGAAAATATACCAGTAAAAGCAATCAGGATTTTGATCAAACCCTTAAAAATAAAGGTTATGGCGGAATCCGTTCAGTCGAAGAATTGGTCAGCTGGGGGCAAGGCCTGCAGCTGGTGGAAAAAATCCCCATGCCAACGAACAATTTTCTTCTGGTCTGGAAGGCTTTCTAAAAAATACATCTGCCTCGAATGGTGCTAGTTTAAGAGGAGATGGCAGCAAAACCGGGACTGTCCCCGCATGGGGGCTGTCCCAGGTCTTTGCGGTGCTAACCGCTACTGCTTTCATGGCTCGCAAACTCTTGGGACCGCCCCCGATGATCCTGGGGACAGTCCCGAGTTTACTGCAAAGTTGCTTAAACGAGCGCCATTCAGATTTGTCCCATTTGGGGGGCTTATATCTGGAGCTCTCTAAATAAGAAAAATTCGAGAACCCCTATGGAAAGAAAAACCAGAACATCGATAAAAATGGTTATTACTGATCTCGATGGAACGTTGCTCAATAACGATCATCTGCTTACAGCCATAAATCTGAAACATTTGCACTATCTGCAGGAGCAGGGAGTATTAATTGTTGCTGCGACAGGACGCAGTTTATTTAAAGTGAATGCGGTCATTGCTGAGGACGTCCCCCTTGATTATGTGATTTTTTCATCGGGTGCCGGAGTTTATGATTGGCAAAGCAAACGACTTCTGAAATGGGAAGAGTTTGAAAAAGGAACGGCCCCGGTCCTGTGCGCAAATCTGATTGAGCTGAAGCAGAATTTTGTCGTGTTTAAACCCATCCCAAACAACAATAAGTTCTGGTTTCATCAGGGGGCAGGGCTGTGCAGCGAATTTGCGCGATACCTTGAACGGAATATACAGGACTGCCAACTATTACCCCTTGAAGCACTGCCTGAACATGCCGGACAGATGATGTGCATTATTGAAAACGATGTGCGCCTGTTTGCATCCATTCAAGCCGCTTTGTACAAGGTCAGAAACGACATAAAGGTGATTCGGGCCACGTCGCCGGTGAATGCCGATTACATTTGGCTCGAAGTATTTCCAGAAACAGTTTCCAAGGGGCATGCCGCTAAATGGCTGTGCCATGAACTGGGTATTGCAAAAACGGAAACCATGGGCATTGGGAACGATTATAACGACATCGACTTACTCGAGTTTACCGGCATTTCCTATACCGTAAAAAATGCACCTGAGGAATTGAGAAATCAATATCCCGCCATACTATTTACCAATCATGAAGATGGTTTTTCGGAAATTGTTGGGGCGTTCTTTAAAGGTCGCTAAGAGATGATTCCCCAAAATCAGGAAAACAGCCTGCCGCGCCCACCGATGGGCGATCAAAATCAATAACGCATTTCTAAGTCATTGATTTTGTTAGGTAGAGGCATCGCAGAATGGTGCTAGCTTAAGAGTAGATGGCAGCAAAACCGCCAGCGTTCCAAGGGCCGCAAACATTTGGGACAGCCCCAGATAGGGCTTGGGACAGTTCCGAGTTTGCTACGAAAGTGCTTAAACTAGCGCCATTCGGGACATTGCACTTTTCTTCCCCGGGGGCAATTCGCCCTGTTTTTAGACATTCAATACCATTTTTTGCAACCCGTCATACGTAACAGCCTTTCCTGCAAACAGTAATCCGGTTCAGAAGGCCTTCTAATCGCCACTTGGCGGTCCTGATACCAATAACGACAAAACCGGCAGAAAAGGCGTAAAAGTCTTTAATGTCACTATGTTGACTTGTGTCTTCTGTGTGCTAATTTGCCGAAATTCTGTAAATTTCATTTTTTTTGGAAGGAGATAGTTTGTGAAAAAACGATATCTATTCATTCTGGTTACGGTTTTGGCAGTAACTGCTTGTAGCAGTTTCAGGAGCGGCCCCAAAACAGAGCCAGCGGCTGAAATCACCACCATGGCGGCTTTTCATGCCGAAATGTCCGGTTGTCAGACCTGTCACGCTGACGGGAGCAAAGTCACCGTCAGTGATAGTGAAAATCATGAGAACGAGCAATGTGTCAGCTGCCATGGCGGTTACGAAAAAATGGCCAATGCTGCGTTGGAGTTTGATCCGCACACCTCCCATCTTGGGGATATCAACTGCACCACCTGCCATAAAGGCCACGATGCTCCACAATTCTATTGCAACAATTGCCACTCCTTTAACATTGAGGCGATGCCTTTTGCCGATGTTCCTAAAAAAGCTGCCTGGGACCGGGACTGGAACCAGGAGGCTATTCAAAAAGCCATCGCAGCAGGTCCTGTCGAAAAGACCGATGTTGTCGTTGTTGGGGCGGGCAGTACCGGATTCAACGCTGCACTGACTGCTGAGCGGAAAGGGGCCAAAATAATTCTGTTTGAAAAAGCTCCCTTTACCGGTGGGAATTCAATGCTTGCTGCCGGCGGGATCAATGCTGTTGGGACTCCGCAGCAGGCCAAGAAGGGGATTAAAGACAGCGTCGATTGGTTTGTTGAAGACACCATGAAGGGTGGTCGCTATAAAAATGACGAAAAACTGGTGCGGATTATGGCGGAAGAATCTGCTGATGCCGTTAAATGGCTGGAATCCTTAGGGGTAAACCTGGACGGGTTGAAGCGTTCCGGTGGCGCACGGGTTCAACGCACCCATGCGCCGGCCAACGGAGCCAGTGCCGGTCCCCAGATTATTCAGACGTTGCGGAAAGTTGCCAAACGTGAGCATCTGGATACCCGGCTCAATTCTCGAGTTGAAAAGTTGGTCCTGAACGACAATAGAGAGGTTGTTGGGGTGGTCGTTCATGGCAAGCACAGCGGCTATTACATGGTTGCTGCGGATGCCGTGGTCCTTGCCACCGGTGGTTACGGGATGAACAAAGAGATGATCGCCTGGTATCGTCCCACCTTTGCCAAGATGACCAGTTCCAACAATATTACCGCAACCGGCGATGGGATCATCATGGCCAAGGAAATCGGCGCCAGCATGACGGATATTGACTGGGTTCAGGCCCATCCGACCGTTGGCAAGGACAGCCGTATTCTCATTTCCGAGACGGTCCGTGGCGTTGGGGCTATTATGGTCAATACCGATGGCAAACGTTTCGTCAATGAACTGACCACCCGCGACCGCGCTTCCGATGCCATCCTTAAGCAAAAGGAAGGTTATGCCTGGTTGGTTTTTGATGAACAGTTGATCGCCAAGAAAAAAATGGTCCGCGGCTACGAACACCTGGGGATGTTGAAAAAGGCCGATACGGTTGAAGGGCTCGCCAAAATGACCGGGATGTCCGCTTTACCGGAAACCATCAAAGCCTATAACGCTTATCAGTCGACTGGAAAAGATCTGGCCTTTGGTCGGAGCGATATGCCGCTGAACCTGACCAAACCGCCATTTTATGCAGTCCGGGTTGCGCCGGGAATTCACCACACCATGGGTGGGGTTGCCATTGACCCCGACTCCGAAGTTCTGGATCTGCAAAGCTGGCCGATTCCCGGTCTTTATGCTGCAGGCGAGGTAACCGGTGGCGTTCATGGCTTTAACCGTCTTGGTGGTAACGCCATTGCCGATACCGTTGTCTTCGGCCGTCGGGCAGGCGCCCATGCTGCGGAATATGCTCTGAAAAAATAATCCGCTACAAACCAGCAAACGAGGGAGCCGCAAGCAGGGCTCCCTCGTTTTTTACCGTCCTGAAAAAGATCTGCGATAACACATCGCAGTGAATCATTAAGCCTCCCCTCCTCAGGGCTCCTCATTGGCTCGGGCAACTCTCCTTTTACGCAGTTGGTCCCGCCTTGACTCCGAAGAAATCCAGTCAACAAATTCCCGCGTAATTTTTACCGATGGAAGAGAACTAGATGCAGGGTTGCATTGCTGCCAGATTCTGTTGTTTTACCAGATCGATATCCCGCCTGGGCGGATTGCCGAACATGCGGGTATATTCACGATTAAACTGCGAGGGGCTTTCATAGCCGACCTGGTAGGCTGTGGTGGCTGCATCCAGATCGCCTGCCAGCATCAGATTTCGCGCTTCGATCAGGCGCAGATTTTTTTGGAATTGCAGCGGGCTCATGGCCGTGATGGATTTAAAATGGGCATGAAAGCCTGAGACGCTCATGCCGGCAAGATCGGCCAGTTTTTCTACCGGGATTGATTCCCGAAAGTTAGCTTTGATTTTGTGGATAGCGCTGGCGATCCTCTCCGTGTGACTCCCTTTAAATGCGACCTGCGCCAGTTTGTCGCCATGTTCTCCGCGTAGAATCCGATAGAAAATCTCCCGTATCGTTGGTGTTGCGAGCACGGGGATATCTTCAGGCGTTGCCAGCATCCGTGCCAGGCGTAGCACACTATCTCCCAGGGTTGCGTCGGCTCTGCCGACGAAAATCCCTCGTTCCGCTTTTCGATTCGAGCGCAGCGGATATTCGGTATGGCTCAGGAGGTCGGTAAGCAGTGGCAAACTGATATCGACCTTGATAACAAGATAGGGTTCATCTGGTGAGGCCTGGGTTACTTGCCCCATGATTGGCAAGTCCACAGAAACAATCAGATATTCCGATGGTCCGTACTGATAAATCTCCTGATTCAGCATTGTCTGTTTGCGGCCCTGCGCCAGAAAGCACAAAGCTGGATTATAGAGACCAGGTATGATCTTGTCTGTTCTTGTTGCCCGATAAAGGGATACCCCGGGAATTGCGGTTTTGGACAAACCTTCACTTTGCGCATAGGTGTCTATTAAAGCAGCCAGCTCTTTTCTTTGCTGTTCACTCATCGTCTTCATGCTCCGCTTCTTGTCCATTTTCTCAATATAGAGGCGAATCTTGCTGTATGTCTACCAAACGTCCAGGCATTTAGAGAAACAGGCAAGTGTTCTGGAGTCCTGTGCATTTCAGATCGTCTGGTATTTTCTTATACTGCAACCGATGAACGAGTCCATGGTCAACATCTTTAAGGAGATTTCAAAATGCATATATTTGTCACCGGTGCGACAGGGTTCATCGGGTCTGCTGTCGCCCAGGAACTGCTTGCCGCCGGATACCGGGTCAGCGGTCTGGCGCGTTCCGGCAAGGCAGCTGAATCGTTGCGGGCGGCAGGTGTCGGGGTTTTCCTCGGTCATCTGGGTGATCCGGCTAGCCTGCGCGCAGGGATTGCCTCTGCCGACGGCATCATCCATACTGCCTTTAATCATGATTTTTCCAAGATCAAAGAAAGTTGCGAACAAGACCGCTGCTCTATCGAGACCTTTGTTAACGCGTTGGCCGGCTCCTCCATCCCGTTGATTGTGACCTCTGCCACGGGGGCGATCCAGGCTAAAGGCCTGCTTGATGAAGATGCCAAGCCGACCCCTGCTTCCGGCGCACCACCTCGTGCCGTTGCGGAAGAGATCGTCGCAGCGGCGGTCGCTCGGGGGGTGAATGCGTCCATTGTTCGGCTGCCTCCTTCCGTGCATGGCAATGGCGATCATGCATTCATTCCCATGCTGATTGATATGGCGCGTCGAACAGGCGTGTCTGCTTATGTTGGAGAAGGACAAAATTGCTGGTCCGCTGTCCACAGATTGGATGCGGCGGTGTTGTATCGACTTGTCCTCGAAAAGGGGTCGAAAGGAGGCGTTTATCATGGCGTTGCCGAAGAAGGAATCGCTTTTCGGGAGATCGCAGGAGTCATTGGGCGGCGTCTTAATGTCCCTGTTGTGAGTAAGACGCCGCAGGACGCGGCAGAACATTTCGGCTGGTTCAGCCATTTTGCCCAAAGGGATATGCCGGCATCGAGCCGGAAAACACAAAAAGATTTGGGATGGATGCCCAAAGAGGTCGGATTGATTGCCGATATCGACCGACCTGAATATTTCTTATAGAAAGGACACAGACAATGACGAAACTTGCATTAATCACAGGTGGCAGTCGTGGCCTAGGAAGAAGCATGGCTTTACACCTGGCCAGAAAAGGCCGGGATATTATCCTGACTTATCAGCGTGACAAAGCCTCGGCCGACGAGGTCGTCGAGGCGATTAAAGCCAAGGGTCAAAGGGCCGTCGCACTGCAATTGGATGTAGCCAGAGCGGAAACATTTTCATCTTTTGCTGAAACCGTCAAAATGGTTTTGCGGGACACCTTTAACCGGAGCGAATTTGACTACCTCATTAATAATGCCGGTTCGGGGCTGCATCAGAATTTGATGGAGACGACGGAAGAACAATTCATGCAAATGATGAATGAGCACATCAAGGCCCCGTTTTTTCTGTCTCAAAGACTGATTCCCCTGATGGCGGATGGTGGTCGGATTCTGAATGTCTCTTCAGGATTGACCCGCATCATCCACCCGGGCTATGGGGCTTATGCCATCATGAAAACGGCGGTCGAGGCGTTGACCCTCTATCTGGCCAAAGAACTGGGGCCACGGCGGATTGCGGTCAATACTCTCGCACCAGGCGCGATCGAGACAGATTTCAGAGGCGGGGCCGTGCGCGATAATAAAGATGTAAATGCCCAAATCGCAGCCATAACAGCATTAGGCCGGGTCGGTTTGCCTGATGATATTGGCGGCGTTGTCGCGGCCATTCTTGACGACGAAGCGGGATGGATCAATGGTCAGCGGATAGAAGCGTCAGGCGGCCAGGCTATCTAAATAACTCACCAGGAAAGGGGCAATTTATAAATACCCTTTCCTGGTCCTTTGAAGCTGATGGGGCGTTCGGAGCTAGCCTGAAAAATTGCATGCAGAGTCAGTGGCTGTCAGCAAACCTTCTCAGGATAAAGTGGGCGCGGCCGTAACGAAGATCTGCGCTTTGCCGAAAGAAAAAGTCAGGCCTGCTCCGATCGCCTCTCATCCTTCTCTCACCTTATCCTCGGAAAAATGCCTTTCTCCTGTTCTGATGGTGGCCAACCGGCGGCCCCTTGCGCGCACGGCGCGTGCGGTTATAGTCTTGGATAAGATCCATCCACATAACAAAAAGAAGGGAGCTATTATGGCCATGGAATATCGTCAACTTGGAAACTCGGGCCTTATGGTGCCGGCATTCAGCCTGGGCACGGGGACCTTCGGGGGAAATAACGAATTTTTCAAAAAATGGGGCGACATCGACGTGAAGGAAGCCTCAGAACTGGTGGATATCTGCCTTGAGCACGGCATGAATTTTTTCGACACAGCGGATCTCTATTCCACCGGCGCAGCCGAAGAAATCCTCGGCAAGGCGGTGGGCAACCGGCGCAACGACGTGCTCATCTCCACCAAGACCACTTTCCCCATGGGAGAGGGGCCGAACGAGTGCGGCTCGTCGCGCTACCACATCATTCGCGCAGCGGAAGACAGCCTGAGGCGGCTCGGCACCGATCATATCGACATCTACTTCATGCACGGCTTCGACGCTCTAACCCCAGTCGAAGAAACCTTGGCCGCACTTGATAACCTCATAACCTCAGGCAAAGTGCGCTACATAGGGGCCTCCAACTTCTCGGGTTGGCACCTTATGAAGTCGCTCGCCATATCTGAAAAACGCGGGCTGGCACGCTATGTGGTCTACCAGGGCTACTACTCGCTGGTGGGACGCGATTACGAGTGGGAACTGATGCCGCTGGGGCTTGACCAGGGCGTGGGACTGATGGTGTGGAGCCCCCTGGGCTGGGGGCGCCTCACCGGTAAAATCACCCGCAACAGCCCGCCCAAGGAGGGGCGCATCGCCCAAGGTGGCGCTGCGGGCGGTCCGTCAGTGGAAGACGAATACCTGTTCAGGGTGGTCGATGCGCTGCAAGACGTGGCGACCGAGGTCGGCAAAAGCATCCCGCAAGTGGCGCTCAACTGGCTTTTGCAACGGCCCACGGTCTGCAATGTGGTCGTAGGCGCGCGCAATGCCGACCAGTTGAAGCAGAACCTTGGCGCACTGGGGTGGAAACTGGACGAGGCGCATATTGCCAAACTTGACGCGGCCAGCCACCGCGAGCCCACTTATCCCTACTGGCACCAGAAAGGATTCGATCAGCGTAACCCCAAACCAACACAGTGGTAACGCAGCCAACGCTGGATTTTGTGCCGCTGTTATGCCATCCGGCCACCCTTTGGGGCAGCTGGATGGAATTTTAGGGTGACTATTTTGGGCAGATCTGCCTTCAATCGGCCAAATTATCCCTAGTGTCCTGTGCGGTTAGTTCTATAGTCCAATCCTGGCCCTTTTTACTGCTGTCTACGTTCTGGCTTCGCGGCTTGGCTTCGGCCAGGCCTGCGGTGGCACGCCTTGGCAGCAGAAAAAATGACTCAGAATTTATACAAACAACTAACCGAACAAGACACTAGCCATCATGGCTGACAGTTAAAAAAGAGAAGACCTGCCCCTTGCAAACATGGGTTATGCTGGAGTCGTTGAAACAACCGGCACAGAGCCATAACCAAGGAGACAGGTCATGACAAAGTCTATCACTTATGTTGGTTTCGATGTTCATAAAAACTCGATCGATGTCGCGTTAGCCGATGCTGGCCGCGAGAGTGAGATCCGCTATTACGGCACCATTAACGGAGATCTTGCCTCACTGGACAAGGTGATCCGTAAACTGGTCTCACGGGGAACCAGACCCTCCTTTGTTTACGAGGCCGGACCCTGTGGCTATGAAATCTATCGGCATCTGACACAGCAAGGATACGATTGCAAGGTGGTTGCCCCATCGCTGATTCCGCGAAAAAGCGGCGACCGCATCAAGAATGATCGCCGCGACGCTGAGATGCTGGCGCGGCTGCATCGTGCTGGAGAACTGACTCCGGTCTATGTCCCTTGTCTCGAAGATGAGGCGATGCGCGACTTGTGCAGAGCCCGCATCGACAGCAAAAGTGCTGAACGCAAAGCGCGCCAACAACTGGGGGCCTTTCTCCTGCGCAGCGGGTTCCGCTACAGCGGGAAAACACCCTGGAGCAAGGCTCACTGGAACTGGATCTCTTGCATCAAGATGCCGCACCCGGCCCAGCAGATCACCTTGCAGGAATATATTGATGCCGTACGTTCCTGCACAGAACGAGTTGAACGCATGACCGAACAGATTCGCCAACTTGCCGAGCAGTGGCGCATGAATCCTGTCGTCGAGGCGATTCAGGCCCTGCGAGGCGTCTCCCTGATTGTTGCGACAACAACGGTTGCCGAATTGGGAGACCTGACCCGCTTTGATCATCCTCGACAGCTCATGGCGTACCTGGGATTGGTTCCCTCGGAACACTCCAGCGGCGAGACGGTCAAGCGTGGCGGGATCACCAAAACCGGGAACGGACATGCCCGGCGCATGCTGGTCGAAGCGGCTTGGTCGTATCGACTTCCGGCTCGGGTCAGTCGTCGGCTGCTTGAACGGCAGAGGCACCTACCGCAGGCTGTTTGGGAGATCGCCTGGAAAGCACAATTGAGGCTCTGCTCCCGCTATCGACTGCTGACCGCCAAGGGGAAACGCAGTCAGGTGGTCATTGCGGCCATCGCCCGTGAGTTATCAGCATTTATCTGGGCCATCGCCCAAACGGTGCCACGCCCGGCATAGCGAAGGAGTCAAGGAACAACGGAACCAGCTTCTGTCGTGAAAAAGCGCGGTCCCGGTAACGGAGAATCCTCGGGCCTGTTATGGGATCAGGCATTTGCCGAACTCCCGGCTCTAGCGAGAGGCAGCTCCACGACGTAGCCAAGACAGGCGGTAACCAACCCGCGAATATCAGCGTGATCTACCGTCGTAAAAAGCGGCCCCGTTTTTTCGTGACAGAGATTTAACCACAGTTTTCAAGGAGCAGTGCGTTTACTCTTGTAATTGTCAGCCATATCAGCAGGCTGTTGAAAAACAGCCTGATGAGCCCATGGACGGGCGATCAAAATCAATGGCGGCCTTGTAAGTCATTGATTTTGTAAGGTGGAGAAAATCGCACTTTTCTCCACCGGGCTTGAAAAAGGCTAAGGATGGACTTTTTCAACAACCTGCTAGTAGACGCGGTTCCTCCCCGATTTTTTGACTTGATATAATCGTTGGTCAGCGCGATTAAAAAGATCAGTGAAGGTCTCGCCCTTATTCAGGGTCGCGATTCCGAAACTTGCGGTCACAGTGATTTTGCATTTTTCCAGAGAGATGGTCGTTTCCGCGATTGCGCTACGTAGCTTTTCGGCGACAACCAGGGCTGTTGGATGGGAAGATTCCGGTAGAATAAGAATAAATTCGTCACCACCGTAGCGTCCCAAAGAGTCGCTTTCACGAATTTGACGTCTGCAGAGTCGAGTTATTTCAATCAACACGCTATCGCCGGCCTGATGTCCCCAGGTGTCATTTATTTTTTTGTAATGATCGATATCAAAGATGATAATACTCAGCTCTCGCTTGTATCTTGTGGCATATTCAAGTGCTTTTTCTCCAATCTCAAGAATGTTTCGCCTGTTTTCTATGCCAGTTAGCGAATCGGTCGTGGCCATAGCATGAAGTTGCTTCTCGAGTTTCTTCTCCTCTGTTATGTCGGAAAGAATATAAATTATCCCTCCGTAAGATTTATTTGTGTCAGATATGATATTTTTTCTTATATTGTAATAATGATCTTCTTCATTCTTTTTGACAATGAATGTCTTTTCTTCATTGAGAAGTCTATAAAGACTTGTTTGTCGTTCTCTATTTTGTAGAGGAATATGGTTAATATCAGATCCTATGCGATATTTTTCAATTTCTGGAAAAATTGATTGTATGGATTTGTTGTAATCGACAAGCTTATTTTCTGAATTTGTTACTATAATCCCTTGATCAAAATTTTCAAAAATATGGTCTCTTGCAACAGGAACAATTTCAAAGAGAGATAGCTGGAAGATTGCTATAGCTAAAAGAGGGCATGATGCACCAAACGCTAGTGGGTTGATGTCAAAGTTTGTAGGTGCTAATTCTAAAAGATATAAGATGTATCCAAAAAATGGAAAAGCTGTTGCTAAAATGATTAGTGAAATATTGTTTCTATACTTTTTATTTTTTATAAAACGGAAAATGCTATAAGCCAAGGACATGAGAACAAGAATTATAGTATATGCTGAATCGACGTAATACCATGGTCCTTTTTTAAACAGAAGGATAGAGTTTCCTTCATGAAAGATAAGGCTTGGATTAACATAAAAAAGATTGTTCTTAAAAGTCGTTAAATGCATGAAGAAAGTGCATATAGGTATGATAAGGAGGGAGGCTGTTAATTTTAAGGGAATAGTATTTGTGTTGGTCAGATATTTCCTGATAAGAGAATAGAGGAAAAATGGAATAAATGGTATGCCAAGATATTGAATATCGGAAAAAAACAGGGCTGTTTGTAGATCTGCTGAAGCTATTTCAAAAGCATACCCCACTGTATAGACAATCATTGCCAGCATCAGAAACAAAAAAGAACGACCCCCAACCGCTCTACGATGATGGAATGCCAGGGCTGTAAAGAAAACCTCAAAACCGGCAATAATAAGAAGAAGGATAGCGAACGATGGTAGACTATTTATGTGTAATTCGGGCATGAATGTATATTTTCTTAACTATTAAAGCTAGATATATCGATCAGGATTAGAGAGTAAGTAGAGAGAATTTTGAGTCTTGTCCTGTTTCTTTCACGAATGAAGTCCCTCTGCTTAAATTCAATATCATAGAAAAGTTTCATTGCACAGATTTTATCTTGCTATGGTCGATGGTTTCAGTCTCCGTGGAGTCGTCCATCAGCGGGAAGGAGGTTTGGCGGAAAGTTGAAGATTGATGTGCTCAACGAAAACGCAGTTGAATGTGACTGCTGGAAAAGTCACGGCTGGGCACTACCTTTCTCTGACGGAACATGAATAGCTCTGTTCCTAACGGCTAGGAAATCAGCAGCGGTACGCTAAGAGCCAAACCATGAGCGACACTGGTGAAGGCGTTTCGGTTTATGGTTTTGTCTGAGCCGAAACGGTTGGTGAAAAGCTTTTGGATGTAGGGGATCTTTGAGGTGCCGCCGGTCAGGGAGACGGTATCGATCTGCGCAGCGTTTAAGCCGCACTGGCTGAAGACCTCGTCGATGCAGTCTTCGATCTTTTTGAAGTTGTTGTGATTGAGTTGTTCAAATTCGCTTTTGCTCAGAGCTTCGTCCAGTTCCAGATCGGTTTCGTTGAAACGGATGTTGGTTTGCGTAGCACTGGAAAGATCGCACTTGGCCTGTTCGATGGCCTGGAACAGGGCGAAGCCGAAGTTCTCCTCAATGATGTTTTCCAGATTCTGAATCGCTTGCGGGTTGTCGGTGCTGCGCTTGATAACGCGGATCAGCTCCCGGTTCTGGCGAGTGCGCAGCAGCGGAATACGGTGCCACTGACTCAGAGTGTAGATCAGGCTGTCCGGGATTTCTGTCCACTGCTCGGTGGCAAACGCTTTGTATCTGGCGTTCCGGCCAAAATGATGAGCGACCTTATCCCACATGACCTGTGAATCCAATTTGTCCCCGGCAATATAAACCCCACCAAGGCCAAGAACTTCACTGTGGCCGTCTTTTTTTCCGGCTGAATTTCCGTTAACCCGGAGCACAGAAAAGTCGGATGTCCCGCCACCGAAATCACCGATAAAGACGATCTTTTCGTGGCCTGGCTGAAGGCTGTCCTTGTAGGCCTGTGCCGCAGCGACGGGCTCATACTGGAAGCAGATGTTTTTGAAGCCAGCTTTACGGGCGGCTTTTTCCAAATATTTTTCCGCGGCGGCATCTTTGCTGCTGTCTTCCGAGAAAACCACCGGGCGGCCAAGAACAACACTGTCAACCTGGCAGCCGACATGTTCTTCACCTTTTGCTTTTAGCTCTTTAAGGAGGATAGCGATCAGGTCGTCGATGGCATAGCGTTTACCGAAAATGTCCGTGCCACTGAAGTTGCTGCTGGGCAGAAAGGTTTTGATCGACTGCATAAAGCGGCCGCTGCCACCCTCTTCGACATATTGGTTGATCGCTTCGGTTCCGGTGAAGATCTCACGGTCTTCATTGAAATAGAGCACTGAACGCATCAACCCGGCGGTTTTGCTGCCGGCATCGACATTGACGAGCTCAACCTGGCCGTTGCGATAGACCGAAAGGGCTGAATTACTGGTTCCGAAGTCGATAGCGAATACGATCTGCAATGTCCTGCTCCTGCACTGTAACGGAAATGAAGGTTCTAGACGATATTGCTGATCAAAATCAAGCTCTGAGGTAAAAAATCTCGCTCTGTCCCTTGCTGCGGATTGTTTATTCGTGTGTCTGGCTCCCCTCTGGCAACCTTGGCCATTATAATCTGACAATAGCTAAGACAGTGTTTCGCCTGGTCCTGGCTGGTGGTTTTGTATTGATTGTCTTTACCGATAATTATCAGACAATAACTTAGTAATCTCACATCCACTCCAAGAAAAATGCCCCCCAAGACAGCTTTCCACGCAGGATTGGCGCGTTTGGTGATGATTTTTTTGGGATAATATGTTTTTTGTCTGTCAATTTAGTGTTGGTTTTTTAATTGACAGACAATGTTGATCTTCCTAAGATTGCCAGGTCGAAATCTTTGGGGGAGGTTTGTTTGACAAATTCGATATTAAGTAGCAGGTCCCTCGAAGAGTGTTTTACATGAAAGGGGAGAAATCCCTGTTAACTGAATTGGGAAGAGTTTGGCAGATGCATGCTTTTGTTATCGACACACCAGGTTGTTTTAGTCTTAAGTGGAATTTAGAGAAACCGGAGATAAAAGCTACTCAGATTTTGGTGCCCATCAAAAAGGGCGGCTTTTGTGGGAGTGATAATCCGGCTGCAATCACAAAAATTCTTGTGTCTTTCGACTAAAATTGCCCAAAAGAGAGGATATCCACATGAATGACTTGAATAGAAGTTTGATGGATCTGCCGAGTTACCCGGAGCGGATTCTGCAAATCGGTGAAGGGAATTTCCTGCGTTGCTTTATCGGCTGGCAGGTGGATATCCTCAATGAAAAACACGGCCTCAACGCCGGGATTGTTGTCGCCCGGCCCATCGATAGCGAACTGCCGCCGTCGCTCAACGTGCAGGACGGGCTCTACACCACTTTGTTGCGCGGTTATGATGAGGACAACCAGCTGCGCAACGAAAAGCGCATCGTCTCCAGCGTCACCCGCGAGATTTCCATTTATCGCGAATACGCCGAATTTCTACAGCTGGCGCATAACCCCGAACTGCGCTTCATTTTCAGCAATACGACCGAAGCAGGGATCGCCTACAGCGATCAGGACCGTTTCGAAGACACCCCGCCGGCGACCTATCCGGCCAAGCTGACCCGGCTGCTGTATGAGCGGTTTGAGGCTTTTGGCGGTGCCAAGGACAAGGGCTTCATCCTTTTCCCCTGTGAACTGCTCGATTACAACGGTGAACTGCTGAAGGAGTATGTGCTCAGGTATGCCAAACTCTGGAACCTGTCCGCCGCTTTTACCAGCTGGTTGGAAGAGGCCAACACCTTCTGCTCGACCCTGGTCGACCGCATCGTCACCGGCTATCCGCGTGATGAAGTGGCCGAACTGGAGCAGGAGCTGGGCTACCATGATCGTTTTATGGTGACTGGTGAATACTTCCATCTGTTCGTCATTCAGGCTCCCCAGTGGGTCGGGGAGGAGCTCAAGCTGGCTGGCAGCGGTCTGCATGTCGAGATAATCGACGATCTCAAACCTTACAAACAACGCAAGGTCGGCATTCTCAACGGTTGTCACACCGCCCTGACGCCGGTGGCCTGGCTATGCGGCATTGAGTTCGTCAAGGACGCCACCAGCGATCCCCAGTTGGAAAATTATCTGTCGCAGTTGCTCGATAGAGAGATTATTCCCTGCCTGCCGTTGCCAGTGGAGGAACTGAAACCCTTTGCCGATAGTGTTATCGGGCGTTTCAAGAACCCCTTTATCAAACACAAACTGCTTGATATCTCGTTGAATTCCATGACCAAGTTCCGTACCCGGCTGTTACCGCAGCTGCTGCGCTACAGTCAGGACAACGGCACGGTTCCGCCGCTAATGAGCCTGGCCATGGCGGCCCTGATCTGCTTTTACCGCGGTGAACTGAATGGCGCCAGCTACCCGACCAAGGACGATCAGCCGTTTTTGGACATGTACCGGGAGCTTTGGGGCGAAGCCGGCATGGGCGCGGTCGACCTCGCTACCGCAACGGCCATTGCCAAACGGGTGTTGAGCCTTGATCAGCACTGGGAAGCCGAACTGTTGAAGGTCGATGGCCTGCTCGAACAGGTGGCCGCCTTTATCGTCAGCATGACCGGCAAAGGCATGCGGGAGACGCTTGCGGAGGTTCTGTGATGGTTAAGATCACCAGAATTGACAGCGCCGACAATGTGGCTGTGACCTACGCTGAGTTGCCTGCCGGGACCCTGGTCGAGGTGCCCGGGATGGAACCCTTTGCCGTGAACGATGATATTCCTGTGGGGCATAAGCTGGCCCTGCAGGAGATCCCGGTCGGTGCTCAGGTCACCAAGTATGGCGCTTCCATCGGTTTTGCCAGCCAGGCAATAAGCAAAGGCGGGCATGTTCATACCCACAATGTCAAAACCGGGCTGTCCGATAAGCAGAGCTATCATTATCGGCCAGTCGCTGCCGTTGCCGAGCAGTTCGAGTGGCAACAGGCGCAACCGCTGCAGGTTTACCGACGCAGCAATGGCCGGGTAGGGATCCGTAATGAATTGTGGGTGATCCCGACGGTCGGGTGCGTCAACGGCATTGCCGATAACATCATCAAGGCGTTCAAAGCCGAAGCCGACCGTAGCGGAGTTGACGGGATTTACCACTTTCCGCACCCTTACGGCTGTTCCCAGCTAGGTGGCGACCATGAACGGACCAAGGTCATGCTGCAGAATATCGCCTTGCATCCCAACTGCGGCGGCGTATTGATCCTGGGTTTGGGGTGTGAGAACAACCAGATTGAAACCTTTCGCAAAACCCTGCCTGCAGGAGCGGATGAAAGCCGCTTTCGCTATCTGATTGCGCAGGACGTTAGCGATGAGGTGGACGCCGGGGTGGCCCTGCTTGAAGAGCTTTATGCGCTGGCCACTCAGGACCGGCGCGAAGCCGGCAGCTGGGAGGATATTGTCATCGGCCTTGAATGCGGCGGCTCCGATGCCTTTTCCGGTTTGACCGCCAATCCCCTGATCGGCCGGGTATCGGATTATGTGGTGAGCCGTGGCGGCAGCACCGTGCTGACCGAGGTGCCGGAAATGTTCGGCGCCGAGCACATCCTGATGGAACAGTGCCGGAACGCCGAGGTGTTTGCAAAAACCGTAGCCATGATCAACGATTTCAAAGAGTACTATCTGGCGCACGACCAGCCGATTTACGAAAACCCTTCACCGGGGAACAAGGCCGGCGGTATTACCACCCTGGAAGACAAGTCCCTGGGTTGCACCCGCAAAGCCGGGAAATCACCGGTGGTCGATGTCATCAAAATGGATGAGCGGGTGGTCGAGCCGGGGCTGAATCTGCTCTATTCGCCGGGCAACGATATCGTCGCGACGACCGCTCTCGGAGCGGCCGGGTGTCAGCTGGTCCTGTTTTCCACTGGCCGGGGGACGCCTTTGGGCGGATTTATCCCCACCGTCAAGATTGCGACCAATACCCCCCTGGCTGAGAAGAAAAAGAACTGGATCGACTTCAATGCCGGCGCCCTGGCTGACCCGACCGCTGATCCGGACCAGGTGTTGAGTGATTTTTTGACCGAGATCGTTGCCATCATTAATGGTAAGCCAACCTCGGCGGAATTCCGCAATAGCCGTGACATTGCCATCTTTAAAACCGGAGTGACGTTGTAGTCGACTGAATACAGTTTGCCAGTGCAGATTCTTTTCCTGATGAAATGAGGCCAAATAAAAACCTTGTCAAGGGACACATTTAGGTGTAGGAATGTAACCTATTGTTTTTGATTTAAAAAAATAAATAACCGTAGTTTGTGAGATTTGGGGGAGTCTGCAGGGTGCGGTTTTTTTGTTGGCCACGAAGCAGAAATGGCAGCAGAACCGGGACAGTCCCGGGCCTTTACGGTGCCAACCGTTACAGTTTCATGGCTGGACCACAGTCCCCCCTCAAATTAAGCTGAATTACAGCGTTCTTATATTTATATCGTCAACCTTGAAGCTTCGAACGGACTAAAAATGAAAAAAGTACTTCTCGGCGTCCTGATTATTATCGTCATCGGCTTGGTGAGCGCTCCTTTTATCAGCGGCCTGATTGTAGAAAATACGCTCTACAACCAGCTGGATCATCTCAATGCGCGCTACGCTGATCATCCCTTTGCCCCTAAAATTGTCATTACCCGTTACGATCGCGGTTTCTCCTCATCGGAAATCGAATGGACCATGGTCTTGCCGGATCTTCAGGGCGTTGAGGGCATCTCTCCGCTGGTTTTTGTCGAGAAGGTCAAGCATGGCTATCTGGGAGCATCTTCTACGACCAGTCTGGACCGGAACGGCTGGTATCACGATTTTGTCAGCAAAGAGCTGGATGGCAAAGACCCCCTGACCATCAGTACCGAATATCAGTTGCTCAGCGGGGGGACTGTGACCATGTCAGTCGAGCCTTTTGAGCTGGTTGACAGTCAGGATACCCATCTTTCCATCAAGCCCGCTAAGTTGGTCGTCAAGTGCGATCGTAATATAGATAATATCGAAACGGATGGCATCTTTGAGGGGTTTATTGTAGCCGATGTCGTTGAGGTGAAAAATATATCGTTGCATTCCAATATGCAGCAAACCTCCAGTCTTTTCATGGCCGGGACCTCGTCATATGGCATTGAACAGATTGCGGTCAATGGGCCCGAACCCGTGATCGTTTCCGACCTGAAAGGACGCTCAGCCATCGGTTTTGATGAGACAACCAGGAACATGTCTGTTAAAAGTGAAGTGAGCGTTGCTCAGATCACGACCGGTGAAGATAAAATCGCCGATCTGCGTCTCGACATGGGCGTTAACCATCTTGATGCCGCTGCCTTCGAAAATTTCTACAGGGTTTATGTGGAGGTCCTCAGCGACGCCATGGCAAACCTCGCCACCGTTCAGGGCAATCCGGAACAGGCAAAAGCCATGATGCAGCAGCAGATGGCCTTTGCCGGGATGCGCTTGGCCGGCGAATTTGAAAAACTGCTGAAAAAGGATCTGCAGATTACAATCGACAAGCTGCATGTGACTTTGCCGCAAGGAGAGATCGACGGTAATTTTGCCCTCGGGCTGAAAAAAGATCTGTCCATGGTCGATTTTATCGCCCTGGGCCAGCAGCCGCAGATGATCGTCGACCAGTTTGCCTTTGCTTCGAACCTGTCTCTTCCTGACGGGTTGATTGCGAACCAGAACCCACTTCTGGTGCCGGTGATTCCCGGTATGCAAGGTGGCTTTTTTGAACAGAGCGGCGACAAATTGGTGCATAAGGCGGAAATCAAGGACCGCAAACTGCTTCTTAACGGCAAAGAGTTGGTTTTGTCCCGGCAGTAATTGTCTGCTGAGCTCAAGAATCTGCCTTCAAAGTTGGCAGGCTGTTGAAATACAGCCTGCCAAGCCCATAGAAGGGCGATCAAAATCAATTGTGACTCTCTACTCACTTGATCAGGTGGGGCAGCGTCTTTTCCCCACTCTGCTTGAAAAGTCCCCGGGTGGGCTTTTTCAACAACCTGCCAGAGGAGGTCTTGCGTGAAAATCGAGTCCATCGATCATCTTGTCTTGACGGTCAGGGATATTGACGCCAGCTGTGCTTTTTATGAACGGGTGCTCGGGATGGAGGTTGTCATCTTCGGGGCCGGGCGCAAGGCTCTGGCCTTTGGAAGGCAGAAGATCAACCTGCATCAGTATCACCAGGAGTTTGAGCCGAAAGCACAAGTTCCGACCCCCGGTTCGGAAGATCTCTGTTTTATCACCACCACACCGATCCCTGAGGTCTTGGAGCAGTTGTACGCACAAAACATCGATGTTCTGGAGGGCCCAGTGCGCAGAACCGGAGCCGTGGGGCCGATCCTGTCGGTTTACTGCCGCGATCCAGACGGGAACCTTGTTGAGATCGCAAACTATGAGGGGGAATAAAGGTTTACAAACCATTCCTTTCGCGGCGTGCAGCTGACCGTCGAATATCACTTTTCCCTGGCCTGCGCCGCCGTACAATAAGGCCTTACCATGTGTGGCCCATGGAGCCGACAACATCAGCGATAGGCCCGGAATTGCAATAATTGCTACTTTCTGCATGACAATCCCAGAAGTGGCAGCCTGCCTGTCGTAAATCTCAAAAAAATACGACTGTTATTAAATTGAGACCCTACATTGTACCGCTCCTGCTGTTTTCCTGTCTCTTAGGTCCATAAAAAACTTGTTTTTACAGGAAGTTATGGGATGGTTGTTTTCATGATGTATCCAAGCTTTCCTGGGAACATATATTGCTTCTTTCTGTGGTTGGATCAGACAAGTCCCCCTCGGGCCTATTGCCGATTTTCTAGACTGTCCTCGTTTTATGTGACGCAACTGGCTAAACCTGGCCCGCTTGGGCCGGAAAGGAGTTTTTCTTTATGGACGTACCCAAGCTCCCCCTGCTCGGTGATCAGTTCCCCTCTTTGACGGTCCAGACAACTCAGGGACCTATGACGCTGCCGGATGATTTTGCCGGGCAGTGGTTTGTGCTGTTCAGCCATCCAGCAGATTTCACGCCGGTCTGTACCTCTGAGTTTGTCGCTTTTCAGGAACGCTATGAGGCCTTTCGGAAATTGGACTGTGCCCTGATTGGACTATCCGTCGATCAGATCTTCTGTCATATCAAATGGATCGAATGGATTCAGGAGCACCTGGACGTGGAGATCCAGTTTCCCGTTATCGCCGCCAATGATTCCCTGGCCCTGCAACTGGGAATGCTCCATCCGGGCATGGGAACCCAGACCGTCAGGGCGGTCTTTATCGTTGACCCACAGGGATATGTACGTTTGTTGCTCTACTATCCCATGGAAATCGGTCGCAATATTGATGAAATTCTACGGGCGGTCAAAGCATTGCGCATCTCTGACCAGCAGGGGGCTGTGCCGGCCGACTGGCCCAACAACAGCCTGATCGGCGATCGCATCATAATTCCGCCACCTCTGGATGTCAGCGGCGCAGCCGAGGCGAAACAATCTGCGGATTGTTACGACTGGTGGTTCTGTCATAAACCTTTGGAGTAAGCGGTTTTTGTGGCCAGCTGTACGAAAACAACTGTTGACTATTGGGGAAGAGCAAACTTCAGAGAGAATTTCATTTTATTCTTGAAGTATTAAAAATCAAAGGATAAGTTAGATATATGTTATTTTTTAGCAGGGTAACCGGGACGTTGCGATAGTTCGTCTTGTATGCAGATGGGCTCTGTCTGAAAAAATCAGCTCGTAGCTAACCGCCACTAAGGTAGCTCCAAAATTTAGCAAGGGGGGGTCTTAATGAAGTTGCTGGCACTCAGTTTGATGCTCTTGGTCTCAACTCTTCCCGCCTGTATTAGTTTAAAAAATAGCCCCCCAATAGTCGAAAATAACAGCTTCACCGATAATAATTACCCCCAAATTCATCTCATATTTCCATTTAATATTTATTTGGACGATTCTCAAGTTCAGTTTGGAGATAATGTTAAGGCGTCTTTTTATAAGATGAAAACAGATGAGGCCTCCATAGAGGTTTATATAAGAAAAGAAGAAATTTTTTCAGGAGGTTATGTTTTTTTGGGAACTGACGATGCCTTGAAAAAACAGCCTTTCTTTATTGAAAAATTTAAGAAAGGCTACTGTTCAACAAATCTTATAAAGGATAAAGTTTACAGCTTTGTTGAAGTTGAAGCTAGAAAATATATAAACAATAAGCAATTAATCAGGGTGAATATTTATCATAACGTTGGTATTGTTCCTTCAAAGGAACTGTGGAAAGAGAAAAATAGGGAAACTGTTAAACAATTTGTCAATTATACCATAGGTTTATGCGGTCAAATCTTCCCTACTGAAAAAGTCGACCCATATATTCAAGCTGATGGGAAATATGCCGCTAATTGAACATCTGGAATATCACTATTCGTAATTCTATTTTTGAGACTAATCATTTAATAAAAGAATTGGATGGAGCGATGTATAAAAAGATAATCTTATCTGCCCTGAGTCTTTGCGTTTTGTTATCTGTGACTGCCTGTACATCTCCTTATGTTGGTAACAAGTATCCAGATAGTAACCTTCCGAAAATTGATCAAGGACATATTGAAGGGCGCGTCGGAGAGGTATTACTTGACTACAATATTTCAATTGATGATAAACAAAAAATTATGACGGTTGTGGGTACCGTACAACTAAGTAGCACCGAATTTACTGCTACGTGGGATGTTGACAGTATTAATTTATATTTTTTATTTCTCGACAATGAGAAAGTCGTCCTCACTAAAGAAAATATTTTTGTAAATACTGACGGCAATGTTGCTGACGATATAATTCCATTTAAAGGTTCTTTCAAATATCGTCCTGAATATGTCTATGTTGCCAATGGCTACCATGTCAATGTGAGTTACTGATAAGTGTTAGTGCAAGGACCCTTTCTTTTCGAGAGGAATTTGCAGCATTGTGAGAATGGCAAAACTTGGTAATACAAGGTCGTTTCGATTTGTTTCGGGATGAGGAATGCAATGATTGAAGTCAGCAGTGTATTAAATTTTCGCCCGTCGCGGATCTTTCCGGGGCGGGCGTTTTTGCTGCCTGTGTGTTTTTGCCTGGCAAGGGGCTGCTTGCGCCGACCATGAGGAGGCTGAGATGAGTCATTTTAACGGCATCGAGTTGTTTTTTTTGATCTGTGCGGTGATCGGTGGATTCTTTGTCGGGGTCAAGTTGGTCCTGCAATTTTTCGGTGGTGATGTCGAGACGGATTTCGATACCGATATCGAGATCGATCAAGGTGGCGGTCACGTTGATTCGGATGTTGGTTTCAAAGTTCTTTCTCTGCACAGCCTGTCCTCATTTCTGATGATGTTCGGCTTGGTCGGATTGGCCCTTTACCGGCAGAGCCAGGTGGGGTTTGCCTTTTCTGTGGTTGGTGGTTCGGTTGCCGGGCTGGCCGCCGTCTGGGTGATCGGTAAGCTCTTCCGGGCGGCCGCTCGACTGCAATCGAGCGGCACTCTGCCGACGGTCATGGCGCTTGGCAGTACCGGATCTGTCTATTTGACCATTCCGGCGCAGGGCTCTGGGCGGGTCAGTGTCAGTTTTCAAAACCGCCTGCGCGAATTTGATGCCGTTTCGGCTGATGGCCAGGCAATCCCGACTGGCATAGCGATCAAGGTGGTGCGGGTCAATGGCAATGTTCTGGTTGTTGAGCCACTTTAAACAAAACAGTTAACACTTCAAGGAGGGATTATGTCGTTTTTTGTCTTTGATTACTGGGTTCTCCCGGTCATCGCGTTCTTAATTCTGGTCGTATCGACCCTGATGTTTCTGGCCTCACGCTATAAACGTTGTCCGTCCGATAAGATTCTGGTGATTTACGGAAAGGTTGGAGTCGGCCAGTCGGCCCGTTGCGTCCACGGTGGCGGCGCGCTGATCTGGCCGTTGATTCAGGATTATTCCTACATGTCATTAACGCCGATGACGATTCCCATTCCTCTGCAGAAGGCGCTGTCCCTGCAGAACATCCGCATCAATGTCCCTTCGACTTTTACCGTCGGCATCAGCACCCAACCGGAGATCATGAACGCTGCTGCAGAACGGCTGCTCAATCTCTCCCAGGGGGAGATCGAGGAGATGGCGCGGGAGATCATCTTCGGCCAACTGCGGCTGACCGTTGCATCATTGACCATCGAGCAGATCAATCAGGACCGGGAGAGCTTTCTCGAGTCGATTCGCAAGAATGTCGCGCCCGAACTGAACAAAATCGGCCTCTACCTGATCAACGTCAATATTACCGATATCACCGACGAGTCGGGCTATATTGATTCGATCGGTAAAAAAGCGGCCTCTGAGGCGATCAATCAGGCCAAAGTCGATGTCGCCGAGCAGGATAAAAAAGGTGCTATCGGCGAGGCCGAAGCGACCCGCGAGAAAACCATCCGGGTGGCGGAGAATGTCGCTGAGTCCGAAAAAGGGAAGAAACAAGCCGAGGCGGATCAGCGGGTTTTTGTGCAGCAGCAGGAGACTCACGCGACCATCGGCGAGGCCGAGGCCAATCGGGAGAAAGAGATCCGCGTTGCTGAGAATGTTGCCGAGTCGGAAAAAGGTAAAAAGAAAGCCGAGGCTGACCAGCGGATCTATGTGCAGAGTCAGGAAGCCCAGGCGATCGAAGGTGAAAACCAGGCCAAGGCGGATATCGCTGCTTATAACGCTCAACTTGCCGTCAAGCAGGCCGAGGCGTTGCAGCGCGGCGAGGTGGCTAAACGCGAGGCCGAGGTGGAGATTCAAAAGGCTCAGGCCAAGGCCGAGCAGGAACGGTTGACCGCCGCCGAGATCGTGCGGCAGACCATCGACAAACAGAAGGTGGAGATTGCGGCCGAAGCCGAGGCCGAGAAGACTCGCCGCGAGGCCAGGGGGGTTGCCGACGCTATTCTGCTCAAGTACCAGGCCGAAGCCGAAGGTATCCGCAAGGTGCTCGACAGCAAGGCCGCCGGTTATCTGGAACTGGTGAAGGGGTGCAACGGCGACGCCAAGGCTGTCGCAACCCTGCTGATGACCGAGAAGATTGAGAAAATTGTCGAGATGCAGGTCGAAGCGATCCGAAATATAAAGATCGACAAGGTCACGGTCTGGGATGGCGGCAAAGATGGCTCTTCCACAGCCAACTTTCTTTCCGGGCTGGTCAAGAGCCTGCCGCCACTGCATGAGGTCGCCGGGATGGCCGGCATTGAACTGCCGAAATATCTTGGCGAGGTTACTGAGCCTGAGAGCCAGACCGAAAAGCCAGCTTGACACTGAATTGCTGGCAACTGGCGGAGAGATAATGAGTTCATAAACTGAAGGACCGGCCTGACAGGCTGTTGCAAAACAGCCTGTCGCGCTGTCGCCATGCCATTTTCCCGAAAATTATGCTTGTTGTCGGCAGCGACTTCATATATCTTACAAATTATAATTTTGCTTAATAAAATGAAAATGAGAGCCGTGGTTGAACAGATTCAGGAGAGTTTGCTCAACCACGGCTTTTTTAGTGCCAGGGGAGTACAGACAATGACGACAATACCAGCGGCGGCCGAAGTGCTGTCTATCGATCAGGACAGCATGGACGGGATGTATCTGACCTTTGAATTGGCCGGGGAGAATTACGGCCTGGAAATCCGCCATGTTATCGAGATTATCGGCGTTCAGCCGGTCATCTGGATCCCCGACATGCCGGAACATGTTATCGGGGTGCTTAACCTGCGTGGCAAAGTTTTTCCGATTATCGATGTCCGCCTGCGTTTTCAGATGGAGCCGAGGGCCTTTGATGACCGAACCTGTATCATTGTCGTCAACATTGACGGGAACTCGGTTGGGCTGGTGGTCGACAAGGTCAATGAAGTGGTTGATATTCCGGCAAGCGACATCGAACCGCCGCCGACGAACGGAAATCGCAAGAACCTTTATATTCAGGGAATGGGCAGAATGGCACAGAATGTCACGATCCTGCTGAATATTGAACGACTGATCAATGATGAAGAGAGCCAGGTCGAAGAGCTGGAGACTGTCACGGCCTGATCCTCGGAAAATTGCACTATTAAACGGACAGTTTTTTTCTCAACAGGCTTTCAACCTGAGTGCGTTCCGGGGCGGCTGCCGCTGCGCCCGGTTTCTCCGTGGACAGGGCGGCTGCCGCCGCGGCGAAGTGCAAAGCCTCCTGGAACGGGCGACCTTCGGTCAGGGCCACGGCCAGGGCGCCGTTGAAACAGTCGCCGGCACCAACGGAATCGACCGTTGCAACCTTAAATGCCGATATCTCGCCTTCGTGCCAATCCTTGTCGACATAGACCAGCCCTTGGACACCGCGCTTGACAACAACCGCAGCAGCGCCACGGGCACGCAGGGCGTGGGCTGCCTGCAACGCCCCGCGCCGATCTGCCACTGTAAGCCCGGTCAGTGATTCCGCTTCGCTTTCATTTGGGGTCACGATGTCGGCCAGCTCCAACAAGGATTGAATCTCAGCGTCCCCGGTTTGATCCGGAGCAGGTGCCGGATCAAGGATAATTCCTGCCCCTGCGTTGCGGGCCTGCTGCATGGCCGCAAGAGTGGCTGGAAGCGGCGTCTCCAATTGAAACAGAGCTATCCTGGTTGCCCTGAAAACCGCCGGATCAGGCCCCTCGTCGGGCCAGGCCAGATTGGCTCCGCCGACCACGGTGATGGTATTCTGAGCATTTGCGTCGACATGGATCAGCGCGATCCCGGTGTCTTCTTCCGGCATAATGCGGAGCTGTTCGGTGGACACCTTGAACCCGGCTAACAGCTCTTGCGCCCTGATTCCGAAAGCATCGGCGCCGATTGCAGCCACCAGCCGGACCGGTTGTTCACTCAAACGCTGCGCGGCGACCGCCTGGTTGGCCCCTTTGCCGCCCAGGCCGATTGTGTAGTTTTGAGCATGGGCGGTGGCCCCCGGCCGGGGCAGTGTTGCCACATAAGCGGTCAGGTCCATATTGAGTGAGCCGAATACCGTGATACTCATTTTGAACCTCCAAGCCTGCTGATACGACTACGGAAATGTTCCGTGCCCAGCTCGATGCGGGTCAGAATTTCATCAAAGGCCCAGTGCTTTTCGCGGACATCATAGGGAACTGCACGGCTGTGATCGTGCTCGAAGGTGCCGATGCGCTGGTGATAAATCTTGGCCAGTTTCGGGTAACCCATGGTTTCGCTCATTGCTGCCAGGACCAAAAAAGTAGCCAATTCCTCAGCCAGGTTGGGATGACGGGAGCCATGATCCTGCAGCCAGCGATAAAGATCGGGGTGAACATTGTTCATCACCCCGCAGAATCCTGCTGCGCCGGCCTGCAGAGCGGGCCAGGCAATGGCGGCGTTGGCGTTGTTGATGGTCAGGGGCGTGTCCTTGGTCAAGGCGATCCGGCGTTTAACGGTCGACAGGTCGCAGGAGACGTCTTTAAGCAGGACAAAACGGCCGGTCTGCGCGCAGTATTCGAGTTCCTGATCGGTCAGCAGGCGCCGATAAGGGGCTGGACATTCGTAAAGGCCGAGCTGTAAATCCTTCGGCAAAGCAGCCAGCAGCCTGTCGAGATGGGTGCGTAACTGCTGGCTGGCGCTGTCTGGAGCAGCCAGCCGGTTGGTGACCAGAATCAGGCCGTCGACTCCGCTGTCAGCCATGGCGGCCAGTTCGGTACATTGCTCGGCCAGGTGTTCGGAAATATGGCCGGAGGCGACGACCGGGACCCGGTTCTGTACGGTTTTGACCGTGAATCTTGCCAGTTCCAGACGCTCTTCCAGCGAGAGATAGTACATCTCCGACGACTGACAGACTGCAAACAGGGCCTCTGCACCGTTGTCGATATACCAGTTGATCAAACGTTCGTAAGCGGGCCAGTCAATGTGATTGTCCGCCGTAAATGGGGTGATCATGACGGGAATGATGCCGGTAATGGAACCAGTCACTTGAAACTCCTTTAATAAAGCTTGTTGCAATCGATTTAACCTGCATAACCGAACACCCGTGGCAACCAGAGTGTTGCGCTTGGAAACAGGATCAGCACGAGCAGGGCAAGAACCAGCACGGCCAGGAAGAGCCACACCTCGCGGATGATTTCCGCCAGCGGAATCCGGGTAATCGCATTGAGCACAAACAGCAGGATGCCGTAGGGCGGGGTGATCAGACCAATCATGCAGTTGACCACGGCAACCACGCCGAAATGGACCAGGTCGATACCGAGATTGGTGCAGGTGGGTAAAAACAGCGGAATGATGACCAGGATGATGGTTGACGCATCCAACACGCAGCCGAGTAACAGAATGAGAATGTTAACCCCGATCAGGAACGCCAGGGGCGGCACATTCAGGCCGACCATGGTATGGGCGACCTGGTCGGGAATGTTCTCGGAGGCGACAATGTAATTCAGGATCAGGGCGCCACCGATGACAATGCCCACCGCCGCCGATGAACGGGCGCTTTCGACCAGGATCCGGTAGAGTGTCTTGACCTTCATGACCCGATAGAGGAAGACCGACAGCAGCAACGCATAAGCGGCGGCAATGGCTGCCGCTTCGGTGGGGGTGGCCACCCCGCCGTAGATTCCGTAAAGCAGAATCGCCGGCATGATCAGCGCGGGGAAGGCGTCGAGGGTATGTTTGGGCAGTTCACGCAACGGCACGGTCTTCTCGAGGGCAAAGTTGCGCTTATGTGCAATCCAGCCGTTCATGATCATCAGCACCAGCCCCATGAACAGCCCGGGAATGATCCCCCCTAAAAACAGATAGCCGATGGACGCGTTGGAAACCAGCGCATAGAGCACCATGGGAATCGAGGGGGGGATGATTGGTCCGATGGTTGCCGAGGCCGCAGTGATGGCTGCAGCGTAGCCGCGCGGGTAGCGCCCGTCCCTGGTCATCATGTCGATGATGATTTTGCCGATCCCCGCAGCATCGGCGACCGCTGACCCGGACATCCCCGAAAAGATCAGCGAAGCAACGATATTGACGTGACCGAGGCCGCCACGAAACCTGCCGACCAGCGCGACGCAGAAGTTCAACAACCGATCGCTGATGGTCCCTGAGTTCATGATGTTGGCGGCAACGATGAAGAGCGGCACCGCCAGCAGAACAAAGCTCTGGTTGAGGCCGTCCATAAGAATTTTTCCGGCGACACCGATGGATTGCCCGCCTGCGGCAAGATAGACAAAGGCGGAGAGCAGAATCGAGTAGGCAATCGGCGTACCGATCCCGGCGAGTACGAAAAGTGATATCAGGCAAAAGGTGAATTCAGGGGTCATGAGGCATCCGTCCCGCTGCTGGTATCAGGATGCTTGCTGACTTCTCCCTGTTGGGGAATCCGGTCAGCTTCCGGGCCCAGGCGGAATATACTCAAGGCGCGCCAGGCATAGCGTAGCGCAACAATGACCAGAAACAGGATATACACCAGGTAAATGTGCCGCATGCGGATCCAATCGCCAAACAACGCGGACAGCGACGCGGTTTTTTTCAGGCGCAGAAAATAAAATTTCCCCCAGGTTGGTTCGAGTGACCACAGCAAACCGACACAGACCAGGATGGAAGTGATAATGGCGAACCATTTTCTGAGCTTGGGATTGACATGCATATAGAGCAGATCGAAGGTGACATGGTCCTGCTCGCGGACAATGAAGGAGTTGCCGAAAAAAATGATCCAGACCCAAAGGGCGAGGCAGAATTCAAGGGTCCATCCGAAATGGGAAGACTCCAGAAATGGCAGGTGTTCGGCGATCCACTGGCTGTGGCCGGTGTAACGAATGGTTATCTGCAGAATAAAGGTGAGAAACATGGCAGCCATCATGATGGCCGCCACTCCTTCCGTCGCCCGGATAAACCATTGAGAGATCTGCTTCATTGCTTTCCTCGGCAAGGTCTTTTACCTGAGGCCTGGCAGCAGCTCCGTTGGAACAGCTGAGTCGCCAGGATCCCTGGGTGGTTCTGTTTGTCCAGTCGGGAAAAGAGACCTTTTCCCGACTGGAGTTACCCTAAAGTGCAGTAAAAACCAGCTCAATCCTCTCCGCGCTCAGTTGCCCAGGGCATTGATTTTTTCCAGGACCCCTTTCGGCCAGGAAGCGGCGAATTTGGAGCCGACATATTGGGCCTGAACCTGCTCGCGGAATGCTTTGAGATCCGGGGTGTAGATTTCCAGGCCCTGCTGGCGCAGGAAGGAGACCAGTTCTTCCTCCTTCTGCAATTGATTTTTGCGGCTGCTTTCGGCTGCGGCATCGGCGGCGGCCTGCAGTTCGGTTTGCTGCTGCGGGGTCAGTTCGTCCCAGACCGCTTTGGAGAAAGCAATATAATTAAGGTCGACCAAGTGCGAGGTCAGCACGATCTGCTTGGTGACTTCGTAGAATTTGGCATCAACCACGGTCGGCAACGGGTTGTCCTGGCCGTCGACCGAAGCGGTCTGCAGGGCGGTATAAACTTCGGTAAAGGCCATTGGTGTGGGATTGGCCCCCAGCGCCTTGCCGAGGAACTGCCAGGCGTCACTGCCGGGCATGCGCAGGTTGACCCCGGCGAGATCCTCAGGCTTCATGACCGTCAATTCACTTTTCGGCATGCGCAGGTTGACATGGCGCCGCCCCAGATACATGACCGTGAGCAGTTTGACACCCAACTCCTTTTCAACCTTCTGCTTGAAGGGGGCCATCAGCGGATCGTTGAAAACGCGCACCTGATGAGCAGCGTCCTGATGGACGTAACCGGTGGCAAAGATGGAAAATTCAGGGAAGAAGGTCGCCAGTTCCTGGGCCGAGGTGATGGACATTTCCAGATCGCCCGAAGCGATGGACTCGAGTTCGGACCCCTGGGCGATCAGTGAAGCGTTGTAATGGGGCTCATAGACCGCAAAATCGGCAACCGCCGGGCCAAAAACCTTGGCCAGGGCAATGCAGCGCTGATCAGTCGCCGAGGCCGGTGTCGACATGCGCAGTTTGGCTTTATCTTTGGCCAGGGCCGGGGAAACGCAGACCATGACGCCGACCAGCGACAGGATGAGTACGGAAAAGCGGATGGATCTGTTCAACATGACTTCCTCCTTTTATGGGTGACTCGGCGCAGCCTTAAGCTTGCCGTTTCCTGACGCTTGCCATTGCTTTGACGCAGTGATATACAGAAGACATATCGAGATTTTTATTTAAACATGTTGCTAACATGTTAGATGGATACTGTCAACAGCTATCTCCTTATATGGAGCTTTTCATGCCGACGCTCGGTGCAACGGAAAAAGACACAATGAATATGTCCATGCGCGAAGCTGCCTATAAAAGCATTGAAGAACTGCTTAACACCGGGACTTTGCGGCCGGGGCAACTGGTCACCCAGCGTGGCCTGGTCGAGTTGACCGGGTTGACCCTGGGAGCAGTGCGGGAGGCTGTCCCACGCCTGGAAGCGGAAGGGTTGCTGCAGACCTTTCCCAAACGGGGGTTGCTGGTTCCCAGTCTGGACGTGTCGTTTGTGCGTGATGCCTATCAGATGCGCCGGATGATCGAACTGGCCGCCATCCCCGATTTGCTCGGGCGGCTTGATCAGCACACCCTGGAAGAATGGATCGACAGACACTGCGACGCATTGACCTGGAGCAGCAGTGACGACCTGGAGTCGCTGGCCCAGGACTTTCAAAGTTTTGACTGGTCGATGCATGAACGGTTCGTTGCCGCCATGCAGAATGCACTGGTCGAAAATGTCTACCGGGTGACCGCTATCAAGATCCGGATGGCTGTTCAGTCCCGGATCAAGGTGACGCCGGGGAATATCCACCGCGTTGCCAAAGAGCATTTGCGGATTCTCAAGGCTCTTAAGCAGGGAGATGTCGCTGCCGCCCGTGAGGCGCTGGCGTTCCATCTCGACAATTCCCTGAAGCTGGCCCTGGGCGAGCAGCTCACCGAAGTGCCTTTTGAAGACTGATCAAGGTACCAGCAAAGACAGCGCAGCAAGGAGCGGGGCGGAACCGGGAAAGGGCTTCCCCTCCTGCGGGAAGCAAGAGGGGAAGTTGATAACAAGACAGGCTCAGCGCCTGTTGAGGACATTCAGGTCGTTGAAAAAGTCCATCCTGGCCTTTTGCAAGCTCGGTGAAGCGATGCCCGATTTCCTTCACCTTGCAAAGCAATGCATGAGAAAACCGTCATCGATTTTGGTCGCCCATCCCTGGGCTCGGCAAGCTGTTTTTCAACCGCTTGTTAAAGAATGGCGTCGATAGTGATGGTCACCGAGTTTTTCCCGTAATCTGCGGAAATGTCGTAGCCTGCTGCAGAAACCTCAGCAAATTCACCATGAACCCGGTTGGCGGTCATGATTTTGATCCGTTCACCGACTGTCGGGGTGTAGTCAGCGGCAAAATCAATCACCAGCTCACCATCAACAATAATCGCCGTCCCCCCGACAGCGAGGGTTCCTTGTCCATCCGCACCGATCAGCAGCTGTAAGGTTCCATCAAGCTGGGTGTATTTGCCGGCAAGCTCCAGGGCGGCCGGAGTTTTGACGGAGGTCGTTCCGCCGGTCATGTAAACATCCCCGCTTCCGAAGGCCGTTGCCGATGCTGCTTCCAGGGTTCCTGCGTTGATAACGGTTCCGCCGCTATAACTGTTAAGACCGGTCAGGGTGAGCGTGCCGGTGCCGGTTTTGGTCAGTTTGCCCGCCCCGCTGATATCGTTTCGCCACCAGTCCCGAGCGTTGAAAGCCCCTTGGCTGGCATCCATCTCAACTGTGACATCGCCGTTGAAAGCACCGTAACCGTCGGCAGCTGCCATCAGGTTGATTCGTCCCCAGCCGTTGGAATCGTCAAGCAGGGGATAGCCGGATTCGATTTCGGTGCTGGCCAGGACCGCGCGGCGCTGGGCCGCAGTCAGGTAAGGCAGCCGGGTGGCCAGCAACAGTTCCGCGCCTTCCGGAACAATGGGGTCCAGGCCCAGAGTGCCTTCTTGCGGCAGGCCATAAGTCATCCGTTCCAGGTAGAGGTCTTTGATTGCCGTGTGATCGCTGTAGAAATTGTTGTCAAAGACATCGATATTGAGGTAAGCGCCGTCTTTATAGCTGCCGGTTTCGCTGACCTTGCGGTGGGCATAATCGTACAATTCCATGCCTGCTGTTTCCGCCTTGGCGCCGAAGTATTCCTCGGCCTGCTGGTAGGCGGCCGCCGCGACTTCCGGGTAAGTATTCAGGGTATGGGTTGCAACCATCAGGCCGAGCATCCGGCCGCCGATTACATCCACCGGCGAGTGCATGCCGGCGATGATCCGATTTTCTCCCAGGTCGGAACCACGCATCAGCATTTCGGAGTAGCGCTGGGGAAAAGCATAGGCATAGGCCAACGAGGCCAACACCCCGGCGTTGGTGTGGCCGCTGGGATAACCGTTATCCTTGCGCCGGTTTTCTGTAGTCGCCGAATAGAGTCCGGCAGCTTCTTTGGAGAGACTGTGGGCGCGACGGGCGCAGGCCAGGCCGGGAACCACGCTGACACTGCTTTCATAACTGTCGATGCGGAACACATCCTCGCCGCCGTTGCTGACAATATCACCGTTGGCGTCGTAACAGGTATAGGCGGTGACGCCGTAGAAATTGATTTCGCCAGCGTCGTTCATCCGCCATGGCCGGGGCGTGCCAAAGACATATTTGGCGCCGCTGGTGGAGGCATCCGTCCAGCGGAACTTCTGGGCCAGGTCGACGACATCGCCCAACTCGGAATCGGTGTAGCCGCCGTAGCCGACATCATCATTGTCCTCGGGGTGGAAGGTGGTGTTGGTCAGGACATCGCTTAATTTCATCGGGGTAAAATTATAATAAGCACCGGATGCTGCGACAAAATCTTCAGTCAGTGGGCCGAAGCCGTCGATGACACTGTAGTTTTTGCTGCGGCGATCGTCCAGGAAAGCCAGCAGGGCTTGATCTTCGCTCCGATTCCGAGTGACTTTGACAACGTATTCGATATTGGTTTTCCAGGCCTCGGCATCAATGATGGGATTCCCTGTCACATAGTCGTCAGGCCCAGGACCGTCGCCGCCATCATAGCCGTTGACGGCATCGCTGTAGGTGCTGGCATTCTCCTGCCAGTTGTCAGTGGTGCCTTTCCAGATATGGTTGATCCCGCGCAGCGCATAGGCCATCGGGTTGGTCAGAGTGCTGTATTTCGTATCGGAAGGGCTGTTGTTTTCGGCATAGTCGACGACCGGCAACGGGAAATCGACGGCAGGATTGGCGACGGTCTGCTCGTAGCCGAGACCGCCCGGCTCGGCCGGGATACTGTAGCTGTCTTTGTTGTTGCTGTCGCTGCCGTCGCAGCCGGCCATACCGGCAGCCAGGACCAGGGCCAGGAACAGGGTTGATAATTGTTTTACATACCTCATGTGGACTACCTCCTGAAATATTGCTGGAACCCGCTCCGGCGGGCTGTTGAACAACCACCTGCCAGACCGGCCAAACGAGTTGCGCCGGTTAACGGGCGCGTGACGAAGGGCAACCAATAGAGAAATATTGTTAATTTGAGGTTAGGGTATAATGAATGGTCTGTTTGGACGTGTAACAGTTTCTAAACCCGGTTCCGATAGGGAGGATGGATAAGGCGGATCACCTGTTGTTTGTCGGGATGTCAGTCATTTCTGTATGGCGGTTCCAGCCGCTTCAGGCTATGCTTCCGCCATGTCGACACTCCACTCCAACATCAAAAAACTCTACGCCTTTTCCTTTCTCGAGATGAGTCTGTTCCCCATGGCGATCATCACCCTGTTCTGGAAAGACCAGATCGGGATGAGCCTGACGCAGATCCTGCTCTTGCAGAGTATCTTTGCCGTGGCCATGGCGGTTATGGAATACCCATCCGGCTATATCAGCGACCGGATCGGTTACCGTAAAGCGCTCAATTACGCGGCTCTGCTCGGGGTGATCGGCTGGGGGCTGTACACCATTGCCGAAACCTTCAGCGGGGTGCTGATCGCGGAAATCTTCCTGGGCATTTCCATGTCCTTTATCAGTGGCTCAGACAGTGCGCTGCTGTTCGAAAGCCTTAAGGGAACCGACGAGGAGCTTTTTTACGCCCGCCATCAGGGGCGGATGAGCGGGGCCGGGCAGATTGGTGAAGCCTGCGGTGCTTTGTTTGCCGGGGTAATGTACGCGGCGGCACCATTGTTGCCCTTTATTATTCAGGTGCTGGTCTGGATTCTGCTCTTTTTTCTGACCCGGACCCTGGTCGAACCACAACGCTCCGGCAATCCGCCAGCCAGCCATGTTGCCGAGGCCTGGCGGTCGACCCGCTACGCCTTGCTGGACAATAAACGGCTGCGTTATACCATTCTGTTGAATCTGGTGCTGGGTCTGTCCTCTTTTTACCCGGTCTGGCTGATCCAGCCCTATATGCAGGATGGTGGGGTGCCGGTCTCCTGGTTTGGACCGATCTGGGCCGTCGCCAACCTGAGCGTGGCTCTGTTTGCCTTTGCCAGTCACCGCTCCCAATTGAAACTGGGGGACGGGCGCATGGTGATTTTGTTTGCCCTGCTGATCGTCGGCGGCTATCTGGGGCTGGGCCTGGCCGGCGGGTTGTGGGGATTCCTCTTCTATTACCTGCTGACCAGTATGCGCGGCCTGCGCGGGCCGATGCTGCTCAACTTTGCCCAGCGGGAAATCCCCTCGGCCAATCGCGCCGGCATCCTGTCGCTGCAGTCCCTCTGTTTCCGCCTGGTCTTTGTCTGCACCGGTCCGCTGATTGGCAAACTGGCGGACGGCATCGGCGTTCAGCAGACCTTCCTGCTGCTTTGCTACGCTTTTATCCTGGTCCTGCCGCCGGTGGTCTGGCTGTTCCTGCGCCAATTACGGCAAACGAACCCGGCTCCGGCAGGTGTCGGGGAAGAAAAATAAGGATCGTGGAGGAAATCCCGGGGAGCAGTCTCTTTGTTGGCGGGAACCCTGCTAAAATAAGAGCCTACCCGGGCCAGTTGGAGCATCGATTCCGCATTCAACGTTGTCGGCCCGCTGCAGTGGTGCCGTTTGGAAAGACCCTTCACATCCCAGCAACCAGGAGGAACTATGCCGCATATTGTCCTTGAGAGCGCAGAAGACATTTTGGCCCGCTATTCCGGAGAAGAACTGATCAGGCAGGTTCATGCGACAGTCCTGGCTTCTCAGCTGTTCAATGAGCGGGATATAAAAATACGCGTGAAGTCATACAATGACTATGCTGTCGGCGGCAAACATGAGGCCTTTATTCATCTCTTCACAACGATCATGCCGGGTCGCACCGTCGACCAGCGGGCACAGTTAAGCAAAGCTGTCGTGGTGAAACTAGCCGAAATGTTCCCGGATATTCAGCACATCACCATGAGTATTGACGAATTTGAAAAAGAGACCTTCTTTAATCGGAGAATGATTTAGCAGATAGGAACAGTCCGGTTGCGGATATTGACAACCCGCCATGCTCCAGGGTTTCAGGTCCATGGCAGGTTGCTCGGCTGGGCTCGGGTTTATTTCATATGCTCCGGCAGCTGATCCAGAATTCGCATCGGCTCAGTTTCTGTCAGGACCGCTTTCCGAACGATGAAGTCGACTGCTTTCTCAAGCCGAATGGCATGGGTCAGCTGTTCGAGGGCGCCGGGGGTCTCCTCGATCCGTTTGCGCCGGTCGGCGTAGCTCATTCCAACCTCCATGATGGAGTTTTCCTGCTTTGAGATGACCGCCTTGATATCTTCTTCACTGATCTCAGGTGCTATTTTGTCAGCAACAGCCGACAGCAGCAGGTTTTTTCTGACCGCAGCCTCGGCTTCCGGGCGGATCTCCTTTTTTGCATCGTCGATGGTGCGGCCCGAAGATTTGAGGTAACCCTCGAAATTGTTGGCCCCCACCTGCTGACGGAACTGATTGATCATCATCATGGTCTGCTGTTCGATGACTTCTTCCCTGACGCTGCAGGGGTTGACTTCGACCAGCTTGTTAAGGACGGCTTCCCGTTTGTTGGCGGCGGTTTTTTCCGTGGCCATGGTTTGCAGCGAACTGCGCACTTCGGCGCTGAATGCTTCGATGGAGTCAAAGGGCAGGGTGGCCAGAAGTTTGGCGTCATCGTCTCCGGCACCGCGCTGTTGGCGGATTCCAGCGAGCTGCTGGGTGACATCGTCCTCGGTGACGATCACCGGCGCGTAGGTTGCCTGCAATCCTTCATACTGCTGCAGCGGGATTTTCGGTTCCAGGGCGACGCGGATTTCGACAAGGCAGGGTTCGCCCAGTTTGGTTTCCCGCGGCTTGATTTGGGGGAAGGTCATCGGGGTCAGCCCCAGTTCCTTAATGGCCTGCATATAATAGCGTGGCAGGATATTATTCAGCGCTTGGCCGGCGATTTTGTCCAACTCCGGGTGTTTGGCCAACATGGCCCGGTTGCTCAAAGGGATATGTGGACTTTGCTGCTGCCCTTTGGTCGCTTTGGTGAATTCTTCCATGATCGCATTTTCAATCGTCACGGCATCAATTTCGATGGTAAAGACCGCTTCTTCCGCGCTGGATTTTAACAGTTTGACCGCCATTGGTTGCTCCTTGCTTTGAATAGGTGATTTGAAAAAAGATGCCATGAGCAGGCCCTTAATCTCATTTTGAGACAGCGGCCGCGCTCGTTGTTTCTGTACAGGCCGGGACGTTATCGGCGCCCCAGCTTATTTCATGGAAATGAGAATTTCCACTATCATCTTAGTCTGTTGCAAAACGAGAAAAGAGCTCGCCGGCGACTGAATCGGCATTCTTACGCAGCTTACCTCGCCCGGCTGGGGTCGTTGGTTGTGTCGTTTTGCAGCACAGCCTGCAGAACTAGCAAAAAGCAAGCCCAAGCAGGATGCAGTCGGAAGTTCTCTTGCTCAACGGCGGAGTTGCGGAGAGAGCCAGGAAGAAAGAGGGCTGGTTGATAAGTATGGACGTATGGTATAGGAAAACCCTTTACCTGGATGGAGATGAGATAGGTGACAGACAATCGAAGCGAATACCGGCTGGATCATTCCGCTGCGGTCAGGCCGCAGATTTATCGCCTGTTGCGTGATCGTATTATCCGTGGCGATCTGGAACCCGGGACGAAGATTTCCGAATCTGCGATTGCCCTCGAATATCTCGTCAGCAGGCAACCGGTACGTGAGGTTTTTATCCGCCTGGTGGAAATGGGGCTGCTGGAGGTTCGTCCCCAGCGCGGAACCTTTGTTCGCCGGATAGTTATTTCCGCGGTTATGGACGCGCGCTTTGTGCGTGAGGCGATCGAGGCCGATATTGTCAGGGCCGTGCTTGAGAACCAGGACAATACGGCGTTGGTGGCCGAGCTGCAATGGCAGATTGTCGAGCAGGGGCGGGTTGCCGAGAGCGATCCTGATGCTTTTATGGCCCTGGATGAACTGTTCCACCATACCCTTGCAGATGCCGCTGGTAAGTCCTACGCATGGGAGGTGGTGGAAAATATCAAAATGCAGATGGACCGGGTCCGCCATATCAGTGTCCGCTGTTTTTCCAGAACCCATGTCGTAGAGCAACACCGCGCCATTGTTGAAGGCATCGCCGTAGGAAACGCTGCTGCCGCGGAGCAGGCGATGAGGATTCATCTGCGCGGTATCCTGAAGGACCTCCCAGGAATCGTGAAAAGTAAAGCGGATTTTTTTGAGGATGATCAAGATTGAGCGATCGGGCGGGGCAGGGAATCATCCCGGAAAAGCTGTTCAAGCCGCGCTCTTTTTTTGCCGTGCAGGGTTGTCCTCTGCCAGGGGCAGGTTGATCGTGACGCGCAATCCCGGACCGCCAACTCTTGCGGCGAGCCTGATCTCACCATTATGGTGGGTGACCACTTCCCGGACAATCGCCAATCCCAATCCGCTGCCCAAGGCGGTGGTTCCCGGGCAGCGATAGAAGCGGGAAAAGACCTGCTGCCGTTCTGCCGCGGGGATTCCCGGCCCGTTATCAAGGACTTCCAGGCGGGCCAGGCGGCCTGCTCGTTGCAGAGCGAGGTCAATCCGTCCCTTCTGCGGTGTGTAGCGCAGGGCGTTATCGACCAGGTTGCCGAGCATGATCCGCAGGCTTTCCTGATCACCCATGATTGTTGCCGGTTCATTTTCCGCTATTCCCAGATCGATCTGCCGTTTTAACGCTGCCGGGGCAAATTCGGCAACCACCGTTTTGATCAACTCGCCGAGATCCACGGCGGTTAAGGGGCGCTGCCAATCTTCCGGCTCCAGCCGGGCCAGGGTCAGTAACTGCTGGGCCAGGTGACTGGCGCGAACTGTTCCGGCGCGCATCTGGTCCAAGGCCTGCCGTCGTTCGTCCGGGTCGTCGATCTTCTGTAGCAGCTGGGCTTGCAGTTGCACCGCGGCTAACGGGGTGCGCAGTTCATGGGCGGCATCCGCGACGAATTTGCGCTGGCTTTGCAAGGCGACATCCAGCCGTTGCAACAGACTGTTCAGGACCTGGACCAATGAGAGCACTTCATCGGGCAAACCTTCGGTGGGCAAGGGCTCCATGGCATAAGGGCGTCTTTTCTCCAGGGACTCGGTCAGTTTTTTCAGGGGACCAAGGCCGTAATTGATACTGACCCTGACCAGCAGACCGAGTACAATCACCAGGATGATGACCGGGACCGTGGCTCCCCAGGCCACGCTGCTGCTGACTTCGAGCCGGTCGGATAAGGGTTGGCTGGCCTGAATCAGCCGGTCCCCGCGGCGCAGCACGAAACTGCGCCAGCTGACGCCCTTGTCGATATGATTGCTAAAGCCTTCCGCTGCCCGCGCCGGAGTCCCTTCTTCACTATTGAGCAGCAACAGCAGAGTGCCGTCATCCCGCCAGACCTGAATGACGAAATCGTCATCGTTCTCCTGGGCCTTGATCAGGGGCAGGGGAGCCTGGGAGATGGAATCGCTGTCCATATGAACGCTGTGGGCCAGCTGATAGAGACGGTCATCAAAGATGGCTTCCAGTTCACCGCGGACATAGAAGAAGATGATCGTCCCGGTTAAGAGCACGGCCAGCAGTTGGCCGATCAGAAGCAGGCGTAAGAGGCGTTTGCGGATTGAATTCATTCCAGATTTCCCAGCATGTAGCCGACCCCACGGACGGTTTTGATCGCTTCGGCAGCCAGCTTTTTCCGCAGATGATGGATGTGGACTTCAATGGTGTTGCTTTCAATCTCCTCCCCCCAGCCGTACAGCCGTTCTTCCAGCTGCGCACGGGAAAGCACCGCACCGGGCCGCTCGATCAGGGCTTCAAGCAGAGAGAACTCGCGGGCGGACAGAATCACCGCACGGCCCTGCCAGAAACATTCTCTGGAGGCTGGGTTCAGGCTCAGCTGACCTGACTCCAGCAGCGGTTCGGCCCGCCCCAGTTTCCGTCTTTGCACCGCCCGGATGCGGGCACTCAGCTCATCCAGATCAAAAGGCTTGACCAGATAATCATCGGCGCCGCTGTCCAGGCCGGTAATCCGATCCGCTACCGCGTCGCGGGCAGTCAGGATGATGGCGGCAATCGTATCGCCTCTTTTCCGTAATTCATTCAGCACCTCCAACCCGGATCGATCGGGCAGGCCCAGGTCAAGGAGCAGGACTTCATAGCGCTTGCTTTCCAGAGCCAGGCCGGCTTCATCGGCATTCCTGACCCAATCGACCACAAACCCCTCCTGGCTGAGGCCTTTTTTTACGGCTACGCCGATCATTTCATCATCTTCAACCAACAGGATGTTCATCTGTCACAACCTTGGGCGAGGAACCTTGTTAACGTTAAGGACACTAATATCCATGGAGATAGTCTATTGCAGCGTCGCCATCATCCGGAGTTTCGGCGCTTTTGTCGAGAACCTTTCCCGCCTCAGCCACAGGCCTGTCCCGCAAGCAGGGGCCGCGCTCCGGAGACCGCCACGGCTTCTGCCCAGGTATGGCGCGGTGGAGAGTGAAAATACAGCGCAAGGTGCGCCTTAAGCTGGGCTTAAGGTTGAGTATGCATAATATCGGATTGAATAGAAAGTGGTTCTTTCCCTTTAATTTACAATGGATTATTATGCGCACCTCTCGATTTCAACTGATTTTCTGGGCCTACCTGACGGCCCTGGGATTTTTCACCCTCACCCGGCTCGGTTTACTTCTGATCAGTTGGTCCGATGCTCAGGTTTCCGCCGGCAGCTTGTTGGAAATTTTCACCACCGGACTGATCTTCGACAGCGGTTTTTTCAGCTATGCCCTGATTGTGCCGACCCTTTACCTCTGGCTGTGTCCGCAGAAGCTGTGGACGCATAAGCTTAATCGTGGCTGGGTCAGGTTGTCTCTCTTCATAACCCTCTATGTTGGCTGTTTTATCGCTGTCGCAGAATACCTGTTTTGGGATGAATTCAGTGTTCGTTTTAACTTCATCTCCATCGATTACCTGATTTACCGTCGCGAAGTGACGGACAATATCATGGAATCCTACCCGGTTGTGCCGTTGTTCGCGGGCATGTTCGTGGTTGCCATGCTGATTTTTTACCTGTTGCGGCGGCCGCTCAAACGGGCTTTGCTGGCCCAGGAATCTTTTCCCCGACGCAGTCTGGTTGCTGGTGTCCTGCTCTGCCTGCCGGTTCTCAGCTATGTGCTGTTGGGACAGCCGTTACGGCAGATCTCCAAAAATGTCTATCAGAACGAATTGGCCAGCAACGGTCCCTATCAGTTTGTGGCCGCATTTCGGAATAATGAACTGGATTATCAGCAATTTTATACCACCTTGCCACCCCGGCAAGCGTCAGAGCTGCTGCGCCTGAATGTTGCTGAACCGAACAGTGCCTATATCGGTGATGACCTGTTTGATATCAAGCGGGAGGTGAACAACCCCGGACCGGAAAAGCATTTGAATATTGTTCTGATCATGGTCGAAAGCCTGAGTTCCGATTTCCTCGGCTATTTCGGCAATCAGGATGGCTTGACGCCGGTGCTGGACGGGCTGATCGACAAGAGTCTGTTTTTTACCAACTTTTACGCGACCGGAACCCGCACCACCCGTGGCCTGGAGGCCGTCACCCTGTCGATCCCGCCGACCCCCGGTCGTTCTATCGTCAAACGGATCGGCCGGGAAACCAATCAATGGTCCCTCGGCAATGTCCTTGACCAAAAGGGGTATCAATCCTATTTCGTCTATGGCGGGCGCAGCTATTTTGAGAACATGAATGCGTTTTTCGGTGGTAACGGTTACCAGATCGTTGATCAGTCGAGCGTCCCGAGTGGCCAGGTCGAATTCGCCAACGCCTGGGGGATGTCCGACGGCGACCTCTATAACCAGGCCCTGCAGGTCGCTGACCGGGCCGCTCTGCGAAAACAACCGTTCTTCATGCATCTGATGACAACCTCGAACCATCGGCCCTATACCTATCCAGACGGAAAAATCGATATCCCCTCCGGGAGCGGTCGCAAGGGGGCGGTCAAATATACCGACTATGCGATCGGGGAATTTTTACGTCAGGCCCGGGCAAAGCCCTGGTTTAAGGAGACGCTTTTTGTTATTCTCGCAGACCATCAGGCTGGCAGTGCCGGGAAAAGCGCGCTGCCCATTGAGCGTTACCATATCCCACTGTGGATCTATGCTCCAGAGCAGATTCAGCCCGGGAAAATCGATACCCTGGCCAGTCAGATCGATCTGCCGCCGACTCTGCTCGGTCTCCTGAACATGAGCTATGAGTCGGTCTTTTTCGGTAAGGATATCCGGCGGCTGCCGCCGCAAGACGGGCGGGCCTTTATTGCCAACTACCAGAACCTGGGGCTGTTTAACGGCCGGAAGATGGCTATTCTGGAGCCGCGCAAAATCATTCGCGAACAATCCGGTCTGGCGCAGGGGCAGGTCGACGAAAAATCCGTCAGCAAGGACGATCCTTTGGTTAGAAGCGATATCAGCTACTATCAGGGGGCGGCGGCGGTTTTTAAACAACATCTGAACGCATGGAGCAAAGTGAACTAAAGTGAAAGGGAATACCGGATTCAAGCGGATCGTTCTGGCCGCGGGTTATTCTGCCAAAGGGTTGCGGACCGCTTTTGTCAATGAAGCGGCCTTTCGCCAGGAGCTGTTTCTGGCGTTGGTGCTGATTCCTCTGGCCCTGTGGCTCGATGTTGAGCCGACTCAGCGGTTGCTGATGATCGCCGCGCTGTTTGTGGTGCTCATCACCGAATTGATGAATTCGGCCATCGAGGCCGTGGTTGATCGGATCGGCGCTGAGCGCCATGAACTGTCCGGGCGGGCCAAGGATATCGGTTCGGCCGCTGTTTTGCTGGCCCTGCTCCTATGCGCCACTATCTGGATTTCAATCCTCTGGCCTTTGCTGATGAGCTGACGCCGTTGTTCCCATCTTAAAGCGGGCTCCGCCACCTCGGCGGACAACCCACTGCTGCTTTTTTTTGCTGCCGCAGCCTAGCGCCTGTGTTTAAATGGCGCCCATATGGCAACCAAAAAACATCACAAAACGACAACTTCATCCCCCCTGGAAACCGGAGTCATGAACCACAGCTGGCGTGAGCAGCGCTTGCGGGTGGCATTGATCTATCCCAACAGCTACCACGCGGGGATGAGCAACCTCGGCTTCCAGACCGTTTATCAACTGCTGAATCAGCGTGACGACTGTCTGTGTGAGCGTTTTTTTCTGCCTGACCGGCAAGCGGGGCAGGGCGTTCCGACGCAACTGCTTTCCCTGGAGTCGGGTCAGCCGCTGCGGGCCTTCGATGTGTTGGCCCTGTCCATCTCCTTTGAAAATGATTACCTGAACCTGCCGCCGATCTTTGCCGCCGGGGAGATTCCCTGGTTGGCCGAGCAGCGGACCGAGCAGGACCCGCTGGTGCTGCTCGGCGGAGTGTGTGCCTTTATCAATCCCGAGCCCCTGGCCCCGGTCGTCGATGTCGTGGCGGTGGGGGAGGCTGAACCGTTGTTGCCGGGCTTGCTGGCGGTGCTGGGCAACACAGCTCTCGGCAGGCAGGAGCAACTGGCCGAACTGGCCCGGCTGCCCGGAATCTATCTCCCCGGTCTGTATCAGCCCCGCTATGCCGAGGACGGGACCGTTGCCGAAGTCACCAGGAGTGCTGCCGCCCCGGCTCGGGTCAGGCGTCAGTACCTGGTCGATCTGGACGTTTCGCCGAGTCGTAATTTCATCCAGACCGAGGCGACTGAATTCGGGGATATGGCCCTGACCGAGATTTCCCGCGGCTGTTCCCGCGGCTGCCGGTTCTGCGCCGCGGGCTATGTTTATCAGCCGCCGCGGGAGCGCGGGCTGGAGAACCTCCTTGAGCAGGTCGAACAGGGCTTGTGCGAACGCCGGCGGATCGGCCTGGTGGCAGCGGCAGTGGCCGATCATTCCGCTATCACGCAGCTTCAGCAGGGGATTCTCGAGCGCGGTGGGCAGGTCTCCGTGGCCAGTTTGCGGCTTGACGCCCTGACCGCCACGGAAGTGGAACAACTGCGGCAATCGGGGCACAAAACCGTGGCTATCGCCCCGGAAGCGGGGAGTCAGCGCTTGCGGGATTTCATCAACAAAGGGATCGATGAAGAGCAGATCCTCCATGCGGTCGAGCTCTTGGCGAACGGCGGGATCATCAACCTGAAGCTGTATTTTCTGATCGGCCTGCCGACGGAAAGCGATGCGGACATCGATGCGATCATCACCCTGACCAGGCGGATCAATGATCTCTGGCGTGAAGCCGGACGGGCTCGCGGGCGCCTGGGCAGCGTGATTCTGAGTGTTAATCCGTTTATCCCCAAACCCTTTACGCCGCTGCAGTGGGCAGGGATGGCCGGTGAAAAGGAGCTGAAGAAAAAGCTCCGTCGTCTGCAGAGCGGAATCGCCCGTATTCCCAATGCCCGGCTCAATCATGAGTCAATCCGTGCCGCTGTCCTGCAGGCCTTCCTGTCCCGTGGCGACCGCCGGATCGCAACGCTGTTGCCGACCCTGGCGCAAGGAGAGAAACTGAAACCGGTCTGTCAGCAGGCCGGCCTCGACAGTGGTTTCTATGTGACCCGGGAACGGGACGAAGCAGAGCTGTTCCCCTGGGAGATCATTGACCAGGGCGTTCGTCGCAGCTATCTGTGGCAGGAGTACCAGCGTGCCCGGCAGGGGCTGCTAACGCCCCCCTGCCGCCCCGGTTGCCGACGCTGCGGCATCTGTCACTGAGGCAGAGTCAGCCCGCGGCGCTGCATTTCCAGGCGAACCTGATTGCGGCGCTCGCGCAGATCCTGGCTTGGCGCCGGCTGGGGCAGGTCCGAAGAGAGGCCGACCCCGGTGCCGCTGTGGCGGCCGTAACTGCCAAAACCGAAACCCAGGCTGACCCGCGGACTGCCGGCGCTGTTGTCGACGATTTCAATCTGATCCTGCAGCTGATAATAGTAGAGGGTCAGGTCCTGATCGGTCATGGTTTGATATTCGCGCTCCAGGAGTGCGTTGGTTTTGGCCGTGTGACTGGCGCAGCCCAAGGGGAGCAGCAAACTCAGCAGCAGAGCTGCTTTGGCAATGCGCCAGAGAACCGGGTGGCCGGAGTGTGCGGGACGGTTTTGGAAAAAGGAATCAGCCATATGTCGAATCCTTGTCGTTGGCGGTCATGCCCGTGCTGTGCTGCGCGCAGGGCCTTGATTCGTTAAGTATAACGAATTTTCCCATCCTGAAGGAATGATGCGATGAAGAATAGAGCTGAGCAGGTGGTCCTGGTGACCGGTGGCGGGCAGGGGATCGGCAGAGGGATCTGTCGCCAGCTGGCTGCAGAAGGGCGGCAGGTGGTGGCCGTGGATATCGATGGCGAGGCGCTGGCCGAGCTGGAGCAGGAGCTGGGTGATAAGAGCGTAGTCTTTTGCGCTGACGTGGCCGATGAAGCGGCGATTCAAGCGGTCTTTGCTGCCGTTGGGGAGCGCTTCGACCGGCTCGATGCACTGATCAACAATGCCGGGCTGACCGGGACCGCCAGGGTTCCGCTGACTGAACTCGCCCTGGCCGACTGGAACCGGATGCTGTCCACCAACCTGACCGGGACCTTTCTGTGCAGCAAACATGCGATCCCCCTGCTGCGGCAGAATAACGGCGTCATTGTCAATATCGCCTCGACCCGGGCGCTGCAGTCGGAAGCCAATACCGAGGCTTATTCGGCCAGCAAGGGGGGAATTGTCGCTCTGACCCATGCCTTGGCGGTCAGCCTCGGCCCGGAGATTCGCGTCAACTGCGTCAGCCCGGGCTGGATCGAGGTGACTGGACTCAAGAAACAGAGTCGGCGGCAAACGGTGCAGCTCTCTGCCGAAGATCACCGGCAGCATCCGGTTGGTCGGGTAGGGGAGGCGCGTGACATTGCCGCCATGGTCAGCTACCTGATTTCGCCCGCTGCGGGATTTATCAGTGGACAAAACTTCATCGTTGACGGCGGCATGACCCGGAAAATGATCTACGCCGAGTAACCGACCCGGGGAGGCTGGCGGCATTTTGAAACTGCCTGCCGGTTGAAGCTCCGGCATATTTTGATTTCAGGCGAAGTCTGGACCTTACCTGCCGTAACTGAGCCGCAGCAGGATGATCCCGCTCAGGGTCAATAACGTAGCGACGACCTTTCCTTTACTCAGGCGTTCCCCCAGAAAAATGCTGCCCAGCAACAGGGCAAAGATGATGCTGGTCTCGCGCAAGGCCGTGACCAGGGCAATAGGGGCGCGGGTGAAGGCCCAGGTCACCGCCGCATAGGCGGCAAAGGACAAACCGCCGCCAAGCAGGGCCAGAGGCAGATTTTGCAGGGTGACCTTTTTGATAATCCCGGGCTTGGCCTTGGCTACCAGCGCGCCGAAAATGAGCGCATTCAACAGTGACATCCAGCCGTAATAACCGACCGCGGTTCCGGCCATCCGGGCGCCCAGCCCGTCGGTCAGGGAATAGGCGGCAATAAAGCCTCCCGTCAGCAAAGCCAGCAGAGCCGGTTTAAGATCTTTTGGACCATCACCTTTTCGCAGCGCGGAGAGGCTCATGATCCCCAAACCGATCATCGCCGTCGCTGTCAGTTGCGTCCCGGACAGGCTCACGCCCAGCAACAGCACTGAGGTCAGCGTCACCAGCAGCGGGGCAACTCCACGGGCCAGCGGATAGACCTGGGTCAGATCGCCGATGCGATAGGCATTGAGCAAAAACAACTGGTAACCGGTGTGGAGCAGGGCGCCGAGTAATAAATAAGGAATGGCGGCAGACTCCGGCAACGGATTAAAGCCGATGGCCGCCAGGCAAAAAGGGATGTGGCCGAGAACCACCGCGCTCATGCTGATGAATTTGTCCGGGAGGCTTTTGACCATGAAGTTCCAGGCGGCGTGGAGCAGAGCTGCGCAGAGAACGATGGCCATGATGGAGAGAGGCATAAGTAGCTCGCTAGGGTCATGTCGGTTGAAGGAAAGTTCCGTCCTGAGATTTTTAACACAGCTGGAAATCATGCGCTTTTCTCCTGTAAAAATTAATAAGCGAGAAAAGTGCCAACAATTTTGCTCTCTCCTCCATGGGCTCAGCAAGTGGTTTTTCAACCGTCTCCGCCAAGGATGGCGGTTCCGGCCAGAGGCCGCTGGTGGGAACCCGGAATTATTTAAAATGTATTTTTTGTACTCCGTCCAAGTTGGCGATCTCGCTGCTGAGATCGCGGCCGATTCGTCGTTTATGGCGGGTCAGGACAAAGTTATACTGAATCTGTTTATCTTTGAGGTTGTAATCAGCCTCGATACTTGAGATGCGCAATGCCCTGCTTTTGAAAATCTCCTGCAGCTGAGGGAAGGGGTCCGGTTCGGCGGCGGCCGTGATGTTCAGATGCAGGTAGCGGTCCTTATTGATATGAGGCTCGAGTTTTTTTAGAATCAGCAGGGAAAACAGGGCGATGACGGTGCCGGTCACCCCGCCGCTGACCAGCCCCATGCCGAATGCCATCCCGATGCCGGCCACCATCCACAGGCTGGCGGCGGTGGTCAGCCCGCGAACGATAAAGCCTTCCTTGATAATCACCCCGGCGCCCAGAAAACCGATGCCGGTGATGATCTGCGCCGCGGACCGGCCGGGATCGAGGCGGACCACGCCGGTGCCGGGCAGGTCGCCGTATTTGAGGAAAAACGCTTCGGAAACGATCATCATCAGGCAGGACCCTGCCGCCACCAGCAAGTGGGTGCGCAGCCCGGCCGGGCGGCCGTGACACTCCCTTTCGAGCCCGATAATCCCGCCCGCAGCAGCGGCCAGTAAAAGTTTGATCAGAATGACGAGTTCATAACTGCCAAAAAGTTCCGGACTGAATAGCATAAGCACCTCAATTTTGTCATTGTTACGGGCAAAAGTGATTGCGCCGCTAAAAACCATGAATTGTCACTCAATGGCCGCCGCCACCGCTTCGGCAAGCATGGTTCCGTTGGTTCAAGCTTCTCTTACGGTTTATTCATCCCTGCTCTTTTCGGGCGCTGTGCCGGTTGTTGCTGCGGTCCGCTGGCGTTTGTAAATCTGATAAACCGGCGGGACCAGCAGCAGCAGAATAATCACCCACAGGGCGATGGCCTGTGGCCGGTCAAAAAAGATCGCATAGCTGCCGTGTCCCATGATCAGGGCCTGGGCGAAGCCGGTCTCGGCAATAGGCCCGAGGATCAGCCCGAGAATCAGCGCGCCCAGGGAAAAGCCGGTTTTTTGCAACAGGATGGCGGCAAAACCGCAGATCAGGGCGACAAAGATATCCAATACGCTGTTGTTCATGGCATAGGAACCCAACACCGAGAACAGGCACACCACCGGGATCAACAGGGCAATGGGAGTTAAGGCGATTCTGGCGAAATAAGGCGCCATGAACAGTCCCAGCACCAGGAACACCAGGTTGGCGATGAACAGGGACAGAATGAAGGCATAAGTCATGACGCCGTACTTGGTGAACAGTTCCGGCCCGGGAATCAGGCCGTGGATCAGCAGGCCGCCGAGCAGCGCGGCGGCAACGCTGTTGCCGGGAATACCGAGGGTCAGGGTCGGGACCAGCGAGCCGCCGACGCAGCCATTGTTGCCGGCTTCGGCCGCAGCGATCCCTTCCGGATTGCCTTTGCCGTACAGTTTCGGGTTCTTGGAGCGGCGGCGGGCGATATTGTAAGAAAGGAATGCCGCGATAGTCGCTCCTTCGCCGGGCAGAATGCCGACGATGGTCCCCACCACTGAACCCAGCCCAATGGGTCTGAAGATCCCTTTCGGCAGCGGTTCGCTCTTGATCCGGGTTATCTTGGAGGTATCGGCAACGATGCTCTCGGCGCCGGTCAGTTCCAGCATTTGCGAGATCGAGAACATGCCGATCAGGGCGGGCATGAAAGCCACTCCGTCAAACAGATCGGTCAGCCCCATGGTGTAACGCAGCATCCCGGACATGGGATCGGTGCCGACCACTGCCAGGATCAGGCCGATCAACCCGGAAATAAGC